>NZ_MDAW01000060.1:0-782 GCF_002875385.1 Vibrio sp. 10N.222.52.B12
GGGTTGCAAGCACATACCCCAGCATTCAACCTCAAACTACCAACCCCACCTAACCTCCCCTTGTATCAAACTCCAAAGCACTCAACACTCCGAGAACAAAGGGGAGGGACTGGTTCTGCATCCGCGGAAAGTTCAATTCACAGTGCAACATCACAACGCGCAGAAAACAGATTCTGAATACTCGCTTAGACTCCTTCAGAATGACGACGGGAAGGCGCTGAACTAAAAGCAGAAAAGAAAACCCTCCCCCTTGATAACCATATTCAAATGCTCGGCAAATCATGTCGAGAAAAGGGGGAGTTGGAGGGGGTTGTAAGCACATAACCCAACATTCAGCCTCAAACCACCAACCCCACCTAACCTCCCCTTGTATCAAACTCCGAAGCTCTCAACACGCAGAGCTCAAAGGGGAGGGACTGGTTCTGCATTTGCGGATAAGTCAATTAACAACGCCAGCATCACCACGCGCTGAAATTAGATTCTGAATACTCGCCTAGGCTCCTTCAGAATGACGACGGGAAAGCGCTGAACTAAAAGCAGAAAAGAAAACCCTCCCCCTTGATAACCATATTCAAATGCTGGGCAAACCATGTCTAGAAAAGGGGGGAGTTGGAGGGGGGTTGCAAGCACAGAACCCAACATTCAACCTCAAACCACCAACCCCACCTAACCTCCCCTTGTATCAAACTCCGAAGCTCTCAAAACAACGAGCTCAAAGGGGAGGAACTGGTTTCGTGTTCGCAGATAGTTCAGTTCACAATGCAACATAACAACACACTGAA
>NZ_MDAW01000061.1:0-205 GCF_002875385.1 Vibrio sp. 10N.222.52.B12
TCAAATCACCAAAGTTGTCTCTCATTATTTGAATGAGCGAGAGACATTTCGATTTTGCCGGACTCAATTTCGAATAATCACTTAAAAGTGATATTCCCAAGAACACTTGAATGTGTTTTTTGGTGTTTGTCATAAAGACAAACATTGAGAACTTTACAAGTAATCTTAAAGATTACTTTGTCAGCTTTCCAAATTGTTAAAGAGC
>NZ_MDAW01000062.1:0-234 GCF_002875385.1 Vibrio sp. 10N.222.52.B12
GAGCCCGGTATCGCCCACCATCTTTAAGCGCATTCAATGAGTGCTTTTAAAAATGGTTACTTCATAAGAAGTGATTAGCTCTTTAACAATTTGGAAAGCTGACAAAACAATCTTTAAGATTGTTTGTAAAGTTCTCAATGTTTGTCTTTATGACAAACACCAACTGTTTGTTTTCATTTTTTAAAAATGAAAGTAAACGAGCACATTCAAGTGTTCTTGGGAATATCACTTTTA
>NZ_MDAW01000063.1:0-9623 GCF_002875385.1 Vibrio sp. 10N.222.52.B12
CGGACCATATAATTAGCCCCGGAAAATTCCGAGGCTCAACATTCATATTAGAACAAGATTAACGCGGGCAAATCTCTGACTCAGGGAAGAAGAATTCAATCTCACGAGCTGCAGATGTAGGGCTGTCTGAGCCATGAACAGAGTTGTAACGCATACTAAGTGCGTAGTCTGCACGGATAGTGCCACATGCCGCTTCTTCTGGATTTGTTTTCCCCATTAGCTCACGGTAACGAGCGATTGCATCTTCACCTTCCAAAACCTGAACCATGATAGGACCAGATGTCATGAACTCTTTCAGTGCAGGGAAAAAAGGTTTGCCTTCATGTTCTGCGTAAAAACCGCTCGCCTGTTCTTCTGTCAGATGAACCATTTTTGCAGCAACGATGCGTAGACCAGCTTTTTCAATGCGGTGGTAGATCTCACCAATCAGATTGCGTTCTACAGCGTCGGGCTTAACAATTGAAAACGTTCTTTCTAGAGCCATAAAGTTTCCTTTTTGTACTTGTAATAATAGTTTTATATGAGGGACTTGCGTCTCTCTTAGTTATACCAGTACAGACAAAAGTCTGCACTGGCAAAAGTCTTATTTCGTGGCTTGTTCGTTTAGGAAACGGGCAAGAGTACGAACCCCCATACCTGTCGCACCAGCAGACCATTTATCTGACGCTGACTTACGGTAGGTACCCGCGCAATCAAAATGCAACCAACCTTTCTTGTAATCTTCAACGAAGTAAGACAAGAATGCCGCGGCAGTGCTCGCACCAGGAGAGTAATCACCAGAACTGATGTTAGACAGGTCAGCAAAGTTTGATGGCAGCATGCCACGGTGGAAATCAGCAAGAGGTAGTGGCCACAGACCTTCTTTCTCTTGGTTCGCGGCCGTTAGCGCTTGATGAGAAAGCTCGTCATCAAAACTCATTAGCGCATGGTAATCATTACCTAGTGCGTTCTTCGCTGCGCCTGTCAGCGTTGCACAGTCAATGATGAGCTCTGGGGTTTGCTCACTTGCGTAAATAAGACCATCAGCAAGTACCAAGCGCCCTTCGGCGTCGGTGTTCATGATCTCAACTGTCTTACCGTTTTTGTAGGTAATGATGTCGCCAAGTTTAAGCGCACGACCAGATACCATGTTCTCAGCACAACAAAGAATCAGCTTCACACGCTTGTTCAGACCACGAAGAATAGCGAGACCAAGACCACCAGTAATCGTACCTGAACCGCCCATATCAGCCTTCATTGCCGTCATGAAGTTTGATGGTTTCAAGCTGTAACCGCCTGAGTCAAATGTAATGCCTTTACCAACTAAACATGCAAATACCGGTGCGTTTTCATCACCTGTTGGATTGTAGTCAAGTTGCAGCATTGCTGACGTTCGCTCAGAACCACGACCCACTGCGTAGATACCTTCCCAGCCTTCCGACAGTAGGTCTTTATCTTTTACGATACGAGCAGTAACTGTACCTTGAGGCGCAACAGATTTGATGAATTCCGCAGCCATGGTTGCCAGTTGACGAGGGGCAACTTCTTCTGCTGTTTTGTTGATAATGTCACGAGTAAAGTCGGTTGCAGTGATGCGAGCATGAAGCTCAACTTGGTCTTTTTCAGACAGAGCAATCCACTCTAATGTGCCGTGTTTTTTCGGGTTGCGGTAACCTTGGTGGAAAGCCCAAACGCTTTCAACATCCCAGTTATCACCAGCAAGTAGAATTGAACGAATTCCTTGGCCATCTAGTTGACGAGCTGCACGTTGGACTGCGCCAAGATCATGCCCTTCACCTAGGTGAATCGTTGCGCCATTTTCAGCGAAAGAAAGCAATGCTTTGTCGCCCCAATGTGGTGCCGCTGGTTCTTGGCTTAGAAATACAGACATCTGTGTAGACATGGTTTCTCCTTGTCTTATAACGGCGTTGCCTACGCCTCTTCTTTTTAATAACTAACGGATGTTAGCATTATGTAGGGTAAAAATGTCAACTTGATAAAAAAACGGACCTTGAGGTCCGCTTTTTTTAGTGAGAATTGTTAACTCTGCTGCGTTTTACCGCCGAATCGAGCATTAGTCAGCTTCATCCATCCAGCACAAAATAACGGCTTCTAGGATCTTTTCATTAGAACGGTTTGGTTCATCGTCAAACTCTTCCAATTCAGTGATCCATTGATGTAAATCCGTAAAACGTACCGTTTTAGGATCCGTATCAGGAAACTTGTCACAAAGCTCAATCGCGATGTCGCGAGAATCTGTCCATTTCATTGCTCATCTTCCTTTTGCTTCGCCCCTATATTATTGGGGAGATAGTATTAGTGATCTTCTGACGCGTGGTTCAACGTGTATTTCGGAATCTCAACAACCAAATCTTCATCAGCGACCTTCGCTTGGCAACCTAAGCGAGATTCTGGTTCCAGACCCCATGCTTTATCTAGCATATCGTCTTCTAGTTCTTCACTCTCTTCTAGTGAATCAAAACCTTCACGAATGATCACGTGGCAAGTTGTACAAGCACATGACTTTTCACATGCGTGTTCAATACCGATACCGTTTTTCAGTGCTACATCTAGAACGGTGTCACCAGTGTTTGCTTCCAACACTGCACCTTCTGGGCACAAATCTTCGTGCGGTAATACAATAATCTTAGGCATAACTACTTATCTCTTATATATCATTAACTGACTGACCAGACAGTGCAGCTCGAATTGATTTATCCATACGTCGCGACGCAAAGTCTTGGCTTGCTTTGTCGGTGTCTTTAATACCTTGTTCGATTGCTGCGACATCGTCACCATTGCGCAACTCGATCAACGCTTCAATAACTTTAACTAATGCTTGTTTTTCTTGCTCTGACAGCAATTCATCGCCATCAGCTTGCATTGCCGCAATCAAGCCCTCAATCACTCGGTCAGCTTCAACACGTTGCTCCGCTAGAGCTCGAGCTTGCATGTCTTCTTTCGCAAACGCCATTGAATCACGTAGCATGTTCGCGACTTCATTATCACTCAGACCGTACGAAGGCTTCACCTGAATCTCAGATTGTACGCCTGTGCTTTTCTCCATCGCGGTCACGGACAATAGACCGTCAGCATCCACTTGATAAGTCACGCGAATGTGTGCTGCGCCTGCTGCCATTGGAGGAATGCCTTTCAATGAAAAACGAGCGAGTGAGCGGCAATCGTCCACCATTTCACGTTCACCTTGAACGGTGTGCACTGTCATAGCCGTTTGACCATCTTTAAATGTGGTAAATTCTTGCGCTCGTGCAACTGGGATTGTGGTGTTACGAGGAATAATTTTCTCAACCAGGCCACCCATGGTTTCAATACCAAGAGACAATGGGATGACGTCAAGCAGAAGCATTTCAGAATCAGGTTTGTTACCTGCCAAAATATCCGCTTGGATACCGGCACCGATTGCGACGACTTCGTCTGGATTGATCGTAGTAAGCGGTTTGCGACCAAAGAAGTCACCGACCATTTCGCGAACAAGTAACGTTCGTGTTGAGCCACCCACCATTACGGCTTCGAGTACATCTTCTGCATCGACATCTGCATCTTTCAATGCTCGACGACAAGACATCAGCGTTTTCTTAACCAGAGGACGAATCAAATCTTCGAACTGCTCACGAGTCACTGAGCCTTTCCAGCCAAATACATCAACATCAACGCGGTCTTGCTCAGAAAACGCAATTTTCGTCTCGGTTGCAATGTTCAGCAACGCACGGTTTTTCTCAGCAGAAAGCGGCGCTTTTAAGCCAGCTTGCTCCATCAGGTAGTCTGCTAAAAGATGGTCAAAGTCATCACCACCTAGCGCCGAGTCACCACCTGTTGCTAATACTTCAAATACGCCTTTCGACAAGCGTAAGATAGAGATATCAAACGTACCACCACCCAAGTCGTAAACCGCAATAACGCCTTCTTGGCCAGAATCTAAACCGTAAGCAATCGCAGCCGCTGTAGGCTCGTTAAGCAGACGTAGTACATGAAGACCAGCCAATTTCGCCGCGTCTTTTGTACCAGCACGTTGAGCGTCATCAAAGTAAGCAGGAACAGTAATTACCACGCCAGCTAATTCACCACCTAGCGTTTCTTCTGCACGCTTGCTAAGCGCTTTAAGAATGTCGGCAGACACTTCAATCGGGTTTTTGTCACCTTGAGCGGTTTGCAGAATTGGCAGACCGTTGTCGCTTTCTTTAAATTGGTAAGGCAAAGATGGGTAGCGAGCTTGAATGTCTTTTAATGAACGGCCGATCAGACGTTTTACCGAGATGATGGTGTTTGCTGGCTCTAGCTCTGCTTTTGCTTTGGCATCGTAACCGATTGACGCTGAATCTTGCGTGTAGTTTACCACTGAAGGCAAAATGCTACGGCCTTGGTCATCTGTCAGAGTTTTTGCGTCGCCGCTTCGAACTGATGCAACCAAAGAGTTAGTGGTACCTAAGTCGATACCCGCTGCTAACTTATGCTCATGAGGTGCCGAGCTTTGGCCCGGTTCTGCGATTTGAAGTAGTGCCATGATGGGTCCTTGTCACGCTAACTAGCCGAGGAGTTTGTCTTCAACCAGTTCAATTTCGTTCTTTAGTTTGGCAATAAATTTGAGTTTTCGAACTCGGTCTGCGGCTTCTGGCCAAAGACTATTATCAAGTTCTTTTTCTACACTCACCAAATGCTGTTTGTACATTTTGCTGACCTTAGAGTCGAAGTCAAAAAGCGCTGATTCCGGATCAGAGCTGTCAGCAATGTCTTCCAATTCTTCACGCAATTCCATTTGTTCCATCAAGAACATTGGGTCTTGCATAGTTTGCTGTTCACCACGAATTTCAATGCCATTTTCAGCCAAGAGATATTCCGCACGTGAAATAGGCTGCTTTAGAATTTGATAAGCATCGTTAATTTGCGCTGCTTTTTGTACCGCCATCAAGCGATCACGCTCAGAAGCAGTAGCAAAGTTATCTGGGTGGAAGCGTTTTTGTAGTTCTCGGAACTGAGAAGAAAGAAGGCTACCATCCAGCTTAAACTGACTTGGTAGCCCAAATAATTCAAAGTGATTCATTAAGATCGGGTCCTAGTAAAGCCTTCTGGACTCGGTCGTCCAGAAGGACGAACAATTAGACGTTGAAGCTTTCACCACAACCACATTCACTTTTTGCATTCGGGTTGTTGAATTCAAAGCCTTCATTCAACCCTTCCTTCACGTAATCTAACTCGGTACCGTCTAAGTACACCAAGCTCTTCTGATCGATGATGATTTTCACACCTGAAAGGTCAAATACTTCATCTTCTTCGTTAAGATCATCGACGAACTCAAGTACGTAAGCCATGCCGGAACAGCCTGTCGTCTTCACTCCAAGACGCAAACCGACACCCTTGCCTCGGTTGTCTAGGAATGCTTTTACGCGACTTGCCGCTGTTTCTGTCATTGTGATGGCCATACTGCACCTTAAGTTTGTCTAAATTACGTTTTGGAATGGGAGCGTTTTAAGGGCTCCCATTATATACGGAATACTTATTCCTGGTGTTTTTTCTTGTAGTCAGCAACTGCTGCTTTGATTGCATCTTCCGCTAGGATTGAGCAGTGAACTTTCACTGGTGGAAGCTCTAGCTCTTCTGCAATCTCAGAGTTTTTGATAGATGCCGCTTCGTCGATAGACTTGCCTTTTACCCACTCAGTTACGAGTGAGCTTGAAGCAATCGCACTACCACAACCGTATGTTTTGAATTTCGCGTCTTCAATGATGCCTTCTGGGGTCACTTTGATTTGAAGTTTCATTACGTCACCACAAGCTGGTGCGCCAACCATGCCGCTGCCTACTGATGGGTCTTCTTTATCGAAAGAACCAACGTTACGTGGGTTCTCATAGTGATCAATTACTTTTTCGCTGTATGCCATGATAAATTACCTCGAATCCTCTATTCAGTCCGTGAGATTAATGATGAGCCCATTCAACAGTGCTCAGATCAACCCCTTCCTTGTACATATCCCATAGAGGAGACATGTCGCGTAGCTTAGTCACTGCAACGCGGATTTGTTCAATTGCGTAATCAATTTCTGCTTCAGTCGTGAAACGACCAAATGAGAAACGTACTGAGCTGTGCGCCAATTCGTCGTCTAGACCAAGAGCACGAAGAACGTAAGATGGCTCTAGGCTCGCTGATGTACAAGCACTACCAGAAGAGACTGCTAGGTCTTTTAGTGACATCAGTAGAGATTCGCCCTCTACGAATGCAAAGCTCACGTTTAGGTTGTGTGGAACACGCTGTTCTAGATCACCATTCACCGTTACTGCTTCTAGATCTTTAACGCCATCTAGAAGACGGTTACGAAGTGCTAATGCGTGATCGTAATCTTTTTGCATGTCTTCTTTTGCTACGCGGAACGCTTCACCCATACCTACGATCTGGTGAGTTGGAAGTGTACCCGAGCGGAAACCACGCTCATGACCGCCACCGTGCATTTGCGCCTCAAGACGGATTCGAGGTTTGCGACGTACGTAAAGTGCGCCGATACCTTTAGGACCGTAAGCTTTGTGCGCAGACAGTGAAATAAGGTCAACTTTCATTTCTTGAACGTCGATTGGCAACTTGCCTGCCGACTGTGCAGCATCCACATGGAACACAATCTTACGTTCACGACATAATTCGCCGATTGCGGTGATGTCTTGGATAACACCAATCTCGTTGTTAACGTGCATGATTGAAACCAAAACAGTATCTTCACGCATTGCTGCTTGCAGCTTGCCTAAATCAACTAGGCCGTTTGCTTCTGGCTCTAGGTAAGTCACTTCAAAGCCTTCGCGCTCTAATTGACGACATGGGTCAAGAACGGCTTTGTGCTCTGTTTTACAAGTGATTACGTGTTTACCCTTCTTAGAGTAAAAGCGAGCAGCACCTTTGATTGCAAGGTTGTCTGACTCGGTCGCACCTGATGTAAATACGATTTCGCGTGGATCTGCATTTAGAAGGTCAGCAATTTGCTCACGAGCAGTATCTACAGCTTCTTCTGCCTGCCAGCCGTAACGGTGCGAACGCGAAGCTGGGTTGCCAAATGTGCCATCCATTGTCATGTACTGAACCATTTTTTCAGCAACACGAGGATCGACTGGACATGTAGCGGAATAATCAAGATAAATCGGCAGTTTCATTCTCTACTCCAATGTAAAATGCTGACCGCTAAGAGCGGACGTTTACACCGATGGGCGCGGTGGTTGTATTTTTGTTTGATAACCCATGAGTGACCACAAGATCAATGTCCTGACGATCAGAAATTTCTAAGACTTCATTATCTGTCATTAACTCACCGAGCGTAATGTTATTTAAGAAGTCACTAATGCGAGAGCTTAGGTCACGCCACAAAGTGTGGGTTAAGCAACGAGTGCCACCTTGGCAGTCGCCTTTGCCTTGGCATTTGGTTGCGTCAACTGACTCATCAACCGCTGCGATAACAGTGCCAATAGCAATGCTGTGAGCGTCAGTACCCAGTCGGTAACCACCGCCAGGACCACGAACGCTGGCAACAAGACCGGCTTTGCGCAATTTTGAAAAAAGCTGCTCTAAGTATGAGAGCGAGATACCCTGACGCTCTGAGATATCAGCTAGAGGTACTGGGTTTTGTTGCGAGTGCAGTGCCACATCCAGCATGGCCGTCACCGCATATCTTCCTTTAGATGTAAGTTTCATACCACACCGTATCCACATCGTTTGTAATGATTAGGATTTTTCCATACCCGACTAAAATGGTCAAGTATTTATTTGACTAAAATAGTCAGGTATTCATCCTTACACCTAAGGTGGTTATTCTTTGTTCAGAGCTTCTTTTCAATCGCCGTCAAAACACCACGCAAGATATTAAGCTCTTGAGCCTCTGGTCGAGCTCGTGAATACAAACGACGAAGCTTGTTCATCACCTGACCAGGCTGATCTTTGCTAATAAATTGGGTCTCCACCATTACTTTTTCAAGGTGTTCGAAGAACATTTCTAATTCTTTATGGCGAGGGTACTCTTCAGGCTCACTTGGCGTGTACTGGCTTTGTTCTAGGTTGAGGTGTGCAACACGCACTTCATAGCTCAGCGTCTGTACAGCCATTGCTAGGTTGAGCGAGCTGTATTCAGGGTTAGCTGGAATGCAAACATGGTAGTGACACTTCTGCAATTCTTCATTAGTGAGGCCTGTTCTTTCTCGGCCAAATACCAATGCAACAGGGTGCTTTTGGCCTTCGACGGCAAACTTTTCACCACATTCACGTGGTTCAAGCATTGGCCATTCTAAAGTGCGTGAACGTGCACTAGAACCAACCACTAGGCCACAATCTTCAATGGCATCTTCTAGTGTTTTTACTACCTTGGCATTTTGTGCAATATCACCTGCCCCTGCCGCTAGTGCTAGGGTTTGGTCGTCGACCTCACATTGCGGATCAACCAATACAAGCTGGCTTAAACCCATGACTTTCATTGCTCGAGCTGCCGAGCCAATGTTGCCTGAATGAGAAGTTCCGACGAGTACGACTTTTACTTGATCCAACATCTGTGATTGCTACCTAAATTAAAACCGAAGGATATTACCATAATTTTTTAACACACCCTAGGGTGAAGCAGGTTTCTATTCGCATTCTCATCAATTGTTTTTCAGCTTTAAGGTAGGGCTAATTAGTGCGGCTTTTACATGCGACCAAAAAATAACCACTTCCCTTTTCTCTGCACTCTGGTATACTCGCCGCCGCTTTAAATTGTTCTTTAACATCCGTTGGGAAATTCGTATGCATCCAATGCTAAACATTGCTATTCGCGCTGCGCGAAAAGCAGGCAATCATATTGCTAAATCATTAGAAAACACAGATAAAGTTGAGTCTACGCTAAAAGGCACTAATGACTTTGTTACTAACGTAGACAAAGAAGCAGAAGCTATCATCATTGATACTATCAAGCACTCTTACCCAGAGCACTGTATCGTTGCTGAAGAAGCTGGTCTTATCGAAGGTAAAGATAAAGACGTACAATGGATCATCGACCCACTGGATGGCACCAATAACTTTGTAAAAGGTTACCCAACGTTCGCAGTATCTATCGCGGTTCGCTTCAAAGGTAAAACTGAAGTGGCTTGTGTATACGATCCAATGCAAAACGAGCTATTCACTGCACAACGTGGTGCTGGCGCTCAACTAAACAACGCTCGTATTCGTGTAGCTCAACTGAAAGACCTTCAAGGTACTGTTCTAGCAACTGGTTTCCCATTCAAACAGAAGCAACACGCTGAGTCTTACATCAAAATCGTAGGTTCTCTATTCACTGAATGTGCTGACTTCCGTCGTAGCGGCTCTGCTGCTCTTGACCTATGTTACGTGGCTGCAGGCCGTGTTGATGGTTACTTCGAACTAGGTCTAAAACCTTGGGATATGGCAGCTGGTGAGCTTATCGCTCGTGAAGCAGGTGCAATCCTAACTGACTTTGCTGGCGGCACTGAGTACATGAAGTCAGGCAACATCGTTGCTTCTAGCGCTCGTGGCGTTAAATCAATGCTTAAACACATCCGTGAAAACGGCAACAGCGCGATCCTTAAGTAAGATTCTGAAGTCATACTAAGCCCGTCACGCTGATGACTTTTGAATAGCCCCGCTCATTGAGCGGGGCTAATTATATGGTC
>NZ_MDAW01000064.1:0-297 GCF_002875385.1 Vibrio sp. 10N.222.52.B12
AACCTCAAACCAACAACCCCACCTAACCTCCCCTTGTATCAAACTCCGAAGCTCTCAAAGCAACGAGCTCAAAGGGGAGGAACTGGTTCTGTATTCGTAGATAGTTCAGTTCACAATGCAACATCACAACGCGCTGAAAGTAGATTCTGAATACTCGCTTAGGCTCCTTCAAAATGACGATGGGAAAACCCTGAGCTCACAGCAGAAAAAGAATTCCCTCCCCCTTGATAACAACATCCAAATGCTGGGCAAACCATGTCGAGAAAAGGGGGAGTTGGAGGGGGTTGCAAGCACATA
>NZ_MDAW01000065.1:0-5492 GCF_002875385.1 Vibrio sp. 10N.222.52.B12
TATTTAAAACGATCGGCATTAACCTTTTTCTGGGTTTTACACCTAGGTTATTTCTTCCTCATTCACAAATTAGCATTTTATACAATGTTTTTTCATAATGCCTACCACTTGATATATATCAAACTAGTTGTACATTTATAAGCATACACTGCGCGCGTTTTAATCAACCTAATCAATCTAACTATAGAGAATAGAATCATGAACAAATGCTTGTTGGCTCTCGCAATGGTTTCTTTAAATTCATACAGCGCAACCGCGACGATGGGCTGGTCGGGCGTCGTACCTTCGATCGCTCAAGTTCCCGCTAATATTACCGTCGAGAAAGAAACCGTACACTTTGATCTCTACGGAAAACATGTCGAGTTATCAGTAACTAACCTAACAAAGGATCAGATCATCATCGATCAGGCGAACGTTCCTATGCTGGCCTTAGACCTATAATCTGCTTGCCAAGGAGTGGCTGCCTACCTTCTTTTTGGTCACTTTAATTCTCATCCATAATCTCACCAAATTTAATCATCCCCGCAGTCCGGTCGCCTTACATACTGATAGTAAAGAATTGTGATGTCTCATCACTTCAGTCAATAATTAGCATTAAAGAACTTTTTTGACTGGCCGATATAAAGACGTCGCATAAACAAGGAAGGTTATCATGACAAAGCAAATATTATCACTAATGCTAATCGCCCTCTCATTCAACGTGAATGCAGCAGGCGCTTTGATGAACTGGTCAGGAAAAGTGAAATCGGTCGCCGTTCTGCCGACTAACATAGAGGTCAAATCAGGTTACCTCGATTATGACCTTGACCAAAAACACGTCCGAGAGAACCTCGACCTTGACCATATTGATTACACCGCACCCACTCTAGAAAAAGATCAACTTATCGTGTACCAAGCGACGGTACCGATGTTATCGCTAGAGCTTTAAGCAATGGTTTTTAGCCATTTCTAAAGTTAAGGCGCATTGGAATTCCTTCGCAGTATGCGCCTTACTTTTAGAATGGATTATTTTATAAAGTAGTAACGGTTCTTACCTGACTTCTTCGCTTCATACATCGCCATATCAGCTTGATGCATTAGCTCGTCGAGTGTGCAATCCTGCCCTTTTGTATAACAACCGCCAATCGAGGTAGTCACTTGATGGAAGCTCCCTGGTAACACTTCAATTGGATCTTGAATCAATTGAATCAATTGAATCAAAGATGCCGCATAATGTTCAGGATTTTGCATATGCTCTTGAGAGCTCAACAAAATAGCAAACTCATCACCGCCTAGACGTGCCAGCAAGGCTTTACTGCCAAATACACGATGCATTACGGACGCAACATGAATTAAGGTTTTATCTCCTGCTGAATGCCCATATTCATCATTAATGAACTTAAAACCATCAAGGTCGAGGTAGATCAAGCAGACCATTTTTCCTGCTTTTAAGTTTTGATCCAGCGTATTCATCGCTTGATTTTGAAACGCGCCACGGTTAACGAGACCAGTAAGGCTGTCGTGGTGAGCCAAGTAGTGGATACGTTGATTATCGGCAAAGGCTCGCAGTTGAAAGCGCGCAATAAAGTAAGCCAGAATAATGCTCAATACCACGCCAACCTGCATTAACCATTTTCGCTCGTATTGTGAACTGACAATGTCCTTCCTTTCGCTAAAATCAACATAAGAAACTAACTTCCATGCCGTCGAGCTGTTTTCGCTAACGTGGTAGTCCTGAAAGCAGTATGGATTGATGCGATCAACAGCACCAACGGACTCGATCGTCATGATGCCTTTATCCGTCTCGATCTGACCTGTAGACGTGTTGTGAATTTGTTCGGCCAACTCTGGAAATGCACTGTAGATGGTCTCATCACTTCGTTGGTTGTACATAAATGCAAACTCAGAATCGCGACGCTGTTTGTTAAACAAAAAATAACCGTCTTTGTTGAGCAACATGTAGTTGGTTCCCATATCGAGATTAAACAACGCCATGCCTTCCATTAGGTATTTCGCAAGATAGTTAACCACGACGATGCCACGCTTTTGCCCTTTTTCATCAAAGACAGGAGTGGCCAGACGAATCATAGGCTTAAGCGGTACTTCAATCTGACCATGCTCAACATTCAAATCTAAAGGCGATACGTAGATCTTTCGGCAACCTAGCTGCAATGCTTTATTGAAGTAGTAACGGTGGCTTTTGTTTTGTAGCTGCTCGGTCGGTACGACCTGTGAGTGTCCATCGTTAAAGTTAATACGAACCACTTCATTCCCTTCCAAATCGAGATAACGAAGTTGGTCATACACTTCTTTACGCTGACTGACTGCTTCCAAAATGGTACTCAGCCTTGTGAGTTCAACATCGCGCTTGGCCACAGGCAACAACGCCACCACGTCGTACACCTTTCTCGCTTCCATAATGTCGGATAACAAAGCGGTTTCTCTTACCACGGAGCCCATTACCCACTCGATGTATTGCTTCTTGCCTTCTAACAGTGCTTTTTGTTGAACACGGATGTTGCTCTTTTCTGCCTCTTCAGACGCAGACTTATCGTAATGAATGATGGCGCCAAATACCGCAACGAGCAGAAAGAAAATCGCGATAAAGCGTAAGCAAAAGAACTTCAACTCAGAAAAAGTAAAGGTAGAATTCAAGTGGTCTCCGGTTTCTTACCCAGTGATAAAACCGGCAATTATAGTGATACAAATCACATATAAATAGGTTCGTATCGATAAAAATTTTCTATCGTCTCAACAGTGAAAGCGAATAAAAAAGGCCCGAGTATCCACTCAGGCCCTGTTCCATCTTGATTGGTGTCTATTCTGAGATGTCACAAAGCTTTAGTAGAAGCGCTTCCAACTGGTCCCAAGGCATCAATTGAGAGTCAATAACCTCAAGGCGTGATTCGAAGCCCTGTAGGCTCATTTCATTGACTGAAACCACGCCATTCGCCACGTTAAACGCGTAGCAACCTTGGTCTGTGTTCATCACTGCTTTCACACGTTCAGCAGTTAGCTCAGATAGCATGGAGAACAGTTGATCAAAATTGAATGAGTATTCCGCGCCGAACAACCAACCACAGCTGAAGTAACCCTGCCCTTTGTTCTCTTTACGAATGAAAGCCTCACCCGGAGGTAGTTGGAATTGAGGCTCTTGGTGAGCATGATCATGATGATGCGCTTCAATATGAGAAGAAGCACTGCCGTGCACCCGTTCGATATCTAGCACTTCAATCGGTAAGTCACCGTCGTGAATCAGCTTACTGAACACTTTAGAAGGCGTTTGGTCTGTCACCCAGTCATTGAAAACATCAATATCATGGCTTGTACACAGGTCAACTTTGCTACCAATGACCACATCTGCGCTATCAAGCTGGTCAACAAAGTTTTTGTTAGAAAGGTACTTCTCGTTACTTAGGTTACGCGGATCCACCAGCGCAATCGTTGCTTTAAGATCCACATACGGTTGGTACTGCTCAGACGTTAGCGTCGCAACTACTTGCTTTGGATGGCCCAAGCCCGTCGGCTCAATAAGAAGACGGTCAGGGTTCTGGCGCAGCAAAGCCGTAATACCAACAGACATAGGCACGCCAGCCGTGCAGCACATGCAACCGCCCGGCACTTCTTTGATCATCGCGCCTTGGTCAGTCATCATCGCGCCATCGATACCAATTTCACCAAACTCATTGACTAACACAGCCCAGTTCTCGTTCTCTGGTTTGTTTTTCAATAAACTCAAGATAGCGGTGGTTTTACCGACACCCAAAAATCCTGTCAGTATATTGGTTGGTACTCGATTTGACATGCTCTTCTCCGACAAGCTTGTGCTTAAATGCTTTTGCCAAAGTATACGGAGAATGTGACTTGCTTCAACGCTTTTTATCGCGAGGGTCTAAGCCTTTATGCAACGCATTCGCTTTTGTCTGCTGAGATTGTTGGTAATAACCAAATGCATCTGCATTTTTAACACCAGAAAGGTGCATGCTGGTGTGAATAACACAAGTAAAAAACGCGACAATCGCTACAAGGATTGGAAGCAGTCCGAGGGTGTTTTCAAATTTTAAAGCGGCAATAGCCAAAGCGAAAACAACCGCAGAGGAAAGTGCAATGATCTTACTTCTATTGCTTTTCATGATAGTTCGCCTTATTTGAACGAGAGATCAAAGTGAATCGGTGTTACTTATCCATTTCACAATTCAATGCTACTCCTTTCATACCCCACAAAATTTGAGCGACTTAACAGATACAAAAACACCGAGCTTAATGGTGCTCGGCGTTCATCTAAGGATTTGAATTTGGCTTGTGTATCAACAAATTTGTCCTGCGCTGACTGCAATGTCAGATTCGTTGTCAATCGCTGCTTGAGCCAAGAGTGCTAACCCTTCAACAATCACATCCAACGACATGGTTGGCTGGTTGCCTAAAGCGTCTTGCTCTGGCAAAAGAGGAATATGCACAAAGCCATGACGTACCGATTTATCACGCAAGTAATGCTGGATACCATAAAACAGGTGATTGCATACAAACGTCCCTGCCGTATTTGATACTTGGCATGGAATGCTCGCGTTTTGTAAAGCGTTTGTCATCGCCTTGATGGGCAGCGTTGTGAAGTAAGCGTCTGGGCCATCTTGAACTACTGGCTCATCGATCGGTTGATGGCCACCATTATCAGGGATACGGAAGTCGTCTACATTAATTGCCACACGTTCTGGAGTAATCGCTGCACGCCCTGCTGCCTGCCCTACTGTGATGACAATATCTGGTTGGTATTGCTCAATCGCGTTAACCACGGTATCGATAGATTCATAACGTGTGACGGGCACTTGGCAAATCATCACCTCGCCGCCATCGAGTTTCTTTCTATCAAGTCGCTTTACTGCTTCTAAAGCAGGGTTGATGGATTCACCACCAAATGGCTCAAAACCTGTCATTAACACTTTCTTCATCGGACTATTTTCTCTTGATAGTAAAACTCAATGGTTGATACTCGAATTTACAATAACTTAGCGTCACAAAGCCAAGTATTATTACATCGCGGCAATGAACTGCACAAAATCGCGACTTACATTTAGCGTAAAATTGGAGATAGCCCCTATCTTGAACTTGTAAAGCAATGTTCTGCTGAGCAAATCCTAGCTTGGTTTCTAACGGTAAGTTAGGTAGAGTACGCGACCATTGAGTATCTGCAATTCGAAGAGATCGAAGATAATGAACATTGATAATCACGTTATCGAAACATTGGAAGAGCTAGAAGCTTTCCTACATCTAATTGAAAGTGGCGCGCTAGGTCTTGAAGGCGTCGCTGGCGTAGCATTAGCAACAACCAACACTGATGGCCGTCCATTTGTTGCAGTATTGGACGAAAAGCATCAATTAGTTCTTGGACGTTGGGTTTCTCAACACGTTTACGAACACGGAAAAGACATCGTTCGTCACGGCCCGCAGCGCAAGCATTAATCCTGCTTTTAAATGACAAAAAGCTCGCTTATATCGCGCAATGTAGTTCACTTAAG
>NZ_MDAW01000066.1:0-1298 GCF_002875385.1 Vibrio sp. 10N.222.52.B12
TAACAAACTGCTCAAGAGGGATTCGCAACGCGTGGCATTTTCACTATGCGTTGAATTTAGTGATTAAGGTGGTTTGCGGTAGCATTGGTATTGCGTTGCTCACCCCTTAGCAGGGCGTTATATGCTTCTACAAAACGCTATACTGAAATAGATTTTGGGAATAAAATTTGTGTCACATCTATTTGAGCAAGTTTATGCGCATAAATACTGACACATAATGTACAACGAAAATAATGAAAGCTTGGGAAAACAAGCGTTTGAGGCACTAAAAGCATTACTATCTCTTCCATTTCTAATGATTACGATAGTATTTAATGTTGGCAAAATCATAGCTGCAATGACGCATATTGTCTGGAAAGCAGCTGATGATGCAGCAAAAGATGAAAAGCGTAAACCCAAAGATAATGTCGTAATTGACGTAACACCTACTTATCGACGTAGAGCTCAATTTAACCAGAATCGAATTCGCAGCACCGAAAACGCCGTTATCTATGATGCTCTACCTGGGGCAACTATTAATGCAGAGACTGTTATGTACGATGAGCTGTCGGCAATTTCTGTCATTGACAAAGTGATCACAGATAATGGGAAATACATTATCCGGTTTGTGTGCAACACACCGACAAGTGTGGTTGCGAGTTATCGAAGTACTTTAGCATCTAAGCATTCAGGCTATGTAGTGTCGTATAGAAAAGGGGTTAATACAGATCGGATGTACATCCAATTAAGACCACGCTAAATCTGGCTACGCATATAACAATCTGTTTAAGAGTGATTCGCAACGCGTGGCATTTTTACTATGCGTTGGTTTTAGTGTTTAAGGTGGTATGCGGAAGCATCGGTATTGCGTTGCTCACACCTTAACAGGGCGTTATAAATACAAATCAACTACATCCATGTAGTTAAGATTAGACGCGACTTTTAGTCGTACATCTCGGGTAGGGAACCTGCTAGGAAAATGATCATTTCCCGCTCGCTCATACCTGCTGCATTTTGATGTTCACGTAAGTAACGCATTGCAAAAATATGAGCGTAATGTGGAGAAGATTCTACGTTCTCTTGTTGTAAAAAGTTGTTGTAGGCATCTTGAATACTGCTTCGAGCAATCGAATTCCAGTAAAGGGTATTTGGGTCGTTTCTTGGCATAAGTAACTCCTGATTTAAATCTTTATAATACAATAGTTTGATATGAAAAAGCATTTATAACAAACAGTTCAAGAGGGATTCGCAACGCGTGGCATTTTCACGATGCGTTGGTTTAAGTGATTAGGGTGGTTTGCGGCGGCTTTGGTATTGCG
>NZ_MDAW01000067.1:0-2037 GCF_002875385.1 Vibrio sp. 10N.222.52.B12
GGTAGCTTTACGATTGGCTAAAGTGACAGGTGAGCTCAAACTGGAAAAACAAACTAACAAACTGTTTAAGAGTGATTCGCAACGCGTGGCATTTTTACCATGCGTCGGTTTTAGTGATTAAGGTGGCTTGCGGCGACTCTTGTATTGCGTTGCTCACACCTTAACAGAGCGTTAGCAGTATGAATGGAGTCATATGAACGGAATAATTTACTTTCTACATGGAGAAACCACTGGGTTGGTTAAAATTGGCTGGACTAGAAGGTCATTAGTGAGGCGCGTCAATCAACTGCAAACAGGTTCACCTGACAGATTAAGATTATTGGGTTTCATGCGGGGCTCTAAAGTTTGCGAAAAGCAACTTCACATCAAATTCGAACCGAATCATAAACATCTTGAGTGGTTTGAGCTAACAGATGATATTTCTAAGTTTATTGAAGCTGAATGTTTGCTCTTTGGGTCTGGGTTGTTGGTGTTAGATAGAGAGTCTACAGACAGCCTAACTTCTCCCTTATCGCTGATTGCCAAGCAGTTACTCGATGGTGATCTGGATAAAACAGAGTTTAATAAACTCGGATTCGATAGATATCTAGCTAATCAATTGTAGTGGGCATCATACAGCTAACAAACTGTTCAAGAGGGATTCGCAACGCGTGGCATTTTCACTATGCGTTGGTTTTAGTGTTTAAGGTGGTATGCAGCGGCTTCGGTATTGCGTTGCTCACCCCTTAACAGGGCGTTATATGTTTATCAGCGAAAGCAGGAGTCATTGTGCAAGTAAGATATCGTTCGGATTATTCAAATCATGTCCATCAACTGGTTGTTACAGTCTCTAAGCATTTCTATGTAACGAAGCAAGGTAAGTTTAAACGCCAATCTACTCCGTTTAAGGCTGTTATTGGTAAATCATCAAGTTATACAAAAACACATGTCGTCCATTATATGATTACTGATCATTACAGTGGCTTGTTTTACTCGGAAGTTACAACCAGCGATGATTTATTCCCTATCGAAGCTTTTTTGGAAAGAGCGTGGGGGGTTAAGTCAGGTCATCCTATGCAAGGGGAGCCGAATTTGCTTGTAGTTCCCAAATCCGTATTTAACGCATTTCCAAGTTTAAGTTCTTGGTTACATCAAAAACCAATAGAACTAGTGCAAGCAACAAGTGGCTTTCAAGCTGGAATTCGTAGCATCAGAACGTGGGAAGAGGTTCTGAGAACTGGTGGCTCCTTCCGTTATCAGACTGGTTTTCCGCCAGATTTCACCGAGGTTCAGGCTAATTCTTTTGACAGTTGTGTATTCCAAACACGTAAAAACTTCACCAAGTGGAGTGAAGGATTAAACATATAACAATCTGTTTAAGAGTGATTCGCAACGCTTGGCATTTTTGTTATGCGTTGTGTTTTGTGTTTAAGGTGGTATGCGGTAGCTTTGGTATTGCGTTGCTCACACCTTAACAGGGCGTTAGTTTTTCAAGTTTAACTACGAGAATAAAATGAACTGGTTTGAATATTTTGATGGTTATCAGACAGCCTTAGTAACCACCTCTGGAGCTTTGTTTGGTGTGATTATTACATCTGTTTTTCACTTGATTCAAAAGTATTTTGCAAATCGTCATGAACGAAATATGAAAAAACTAGACTTTGTCGCCAAGTTTAAGAGTGAGCAGTTAGTAGAGCCCGTAATTAAGTTCTTGGATTCTGATCTAGCTGCTATGCAAGAAACTTACAGCCTTGTGTTTGTTGATAAGGGTTCTCGAAGCAACTTCCAAATTAAAAGTGATCATTTAGCGTCCTTGCCTGCTGTTACTGCAAGGGTAAAAGGTTTGGGAGATCCAAAGCTAAACGCTCTATTCGATGAGTTCACTAGAAAAAGGTTGTACATCGGTAACTCTATTGACTCGGTGGGCAAGGACCCTTTCAAAGAACTGCAATCTGCTATTACCCTTGCAGGTGATATTGTTGGTCTCTTATTGGGCAAGGTTCGAGATGTTGAAAACTAACAAACTGTTTAAGAGTGATTCGCAACGCGTGGCATTTT
>NZ_MDAW01000067.1:2064-2514 GCF_002875385.1 Vibrio sp. 10N.222.52.B12
CACACCTTAACAGAGCGTTATGTGTAAAAGAGGATTACTATGTACTACCTTCCCAAGTTGTTGGCTGAGAAGTTTACTTACTTTGGCAAATTCTCAATATTCGGTATCTGGGCGATATCATTCGCTTCAATGATCTTATTGGCATTTATTGCATCTGCTATCGCTTCTTTAAACGAGCTATTGGTTGCTCCAGCATTTAGTATCTACTTGATATTTGTTTTGGGAATCGTCTCGGCTAAGTTTTTTTCAAGAAAGAAAATCATCCTAACCGGCCCTGTCGCTGTAAGAATAGCTGTATCAGATGCAGGAGAATCGGCCGCGAAAGTTGGAAAAACGATTTCAGAAATAATTTTTTTGCTGTGCTTTTACTTTTTTCTGTTCGGGTGCGTATTTTTTGCGTTATCACCTTTATTGTTTTGGGCATACACATAACAAGTTGCTTAAGAGTGA
>NZ_MDAW01000068.1:0-1533 GCF_002875385.1 Vibrio sp. 10N.222.52.B12
CTTAAACCGATCTCAGGTTACTTAAATTCCGATAAATAATTTTGTCGACTTTCATAAGTTGTTATTAAAAGGTGCCTAGAATTAAGTTATTATTCAAAGCATTGTAAATATCAGGAATTAGGGGGAATGAATGGCAGAGCAAATAGAATTCGACCAAGCTCACCAAGCCCTCCAAGAAGTCACAGAAGCGCTGGAAAACGGCCGCTTTGTCCATGTTCGTCGCCAATTGCAGGACATGGAACCTGAGGATATCGCCCACCTTTTAGAAGCCTCTCCACGTAAAAGTCGTGAAGTACTCTGGCAACTGACTGACCCAGAAGACTACGGTGAGATTCTTGACGAGCTAAACGAAGACGTCAAAGACAGTCTCGTGTCCAAAATGGCCCCAGAAGCGCTTGCAGAAGCGACGGAAGGCATGGACACTGATGATGTGGCTTACGTACTGCGTAGCTTGCCTGACGACGTCTCACGTGAAGTTCTATCCCAGATGGACACCGCTGACCGTCAACGAGTCGAAACGGCGCTATCCTACCCTGAGGATACCGCTGGCGGATTGATGAACACCGACGTAATCACCATTCGTGGTGATGTGGATGTGGACGTTGTCCTGCGCTACTTACGCATGAAAGGCGAACTGCCAGAAGCAACCGATGCGTTATACGTCATTGATGATGATAGTAAGCTGATTGGTGAACTGCCGATTACCACACTGATTACCACTCAACCTGATGTCAAAGTCAGTGCTGTGATGGAAGATGCCGACGATGCAATTACCGTAGATACCAGTGACTCTGATGTTGCTAGTCTATTTGAACGTCGTAACTGGGTATCTGCACCTGTGGTTGATGAAAACCAACATCTGGTTGGTCGTATCACCATCGATGACGTGGTCGATGTTATCCGTGAAGATGCCGAACACTCAATGATGAGTATGGCGGGTATGGATGACGATGAAGATACCTTCGCACCTGTCGTAAAATCCGCTCGTAAGCGCAGTATTTGGCTCGGTGCCAATGTACTTGCAGCGCTAGCGGCGGCCTCAGTATCCAACATGTTTGAAGCAACACTAGAGCAAATGGCGGCTATCGCCGTCTTGATGACCATTGTTCCATCGATGGGTGGCGTTGCGGGTAACCAAACGGTCGCTCTGGTGATCCGCGGTTTAGCGCTTGGTCATATTGGTGATTCAAACAAACGAGAACTATTGCTGAAAGAAGCCGCTATCGGCTTACTTAACGGCATCATGTGGGCACTGATCATCGGCGGTATCGTAGTTGCTTGGAAAGGAAACTGGATGCTTGGCGGTATCATCTCTGCGGCCATGTTGACCAACCTTTTTGTAGCAGGTGTTGCCGGCGTAACCATCCCTATTCTACTCAAGAAAATGAACATCGACCCAGCCCTGGCTGGCGGTATGGCACTGACCACGGTCACTGACGTGATTGGTTTGTCAGTCTTCTTAGGCCTCGCGACCCTGCTGATTTAATCTCATGTCATAAACTGCCATGAACAATGACCCGTCCTGATATGGGT
>NZ_MDAW01000069.1:0-774 GCF_002875385.1 Vibrio sp. 10N.222.52.B12
GCATATAGTGCCACCGGAAAGAACGTGAAAGGCACTAACTGAAAGGTGTAAATACGAGCGCCAAAACAGATAAACACCAAAACTTATGACCTTTGATGTCAAATCCGTACTAACGCCCTGTTAAGGTGTGAGCAATGCAATACTGAAGCTGCCGCATACCACCTTAAACACTTAAACCAATGCATAGTAAAAATGCCACGCGTTGCGAATCACTCTTAAACAGTTTGTTAGGCAGACTTATCACGTAAGTTAACTAGCCTAAATAGGAAAACAAGTGCCCCCCACATACTGTATAAAGCAGTTAAACCACCAATTTGAATTAATGTATATCCATGGGCAGATCCTTTAACACTCGAGAAGTACTTTAGAGGAGCTTGAATTCCAAGCCAAGCTATCCAGCTAGCCATTGCTGCTAAGATAATTGTAAAAAGCAAGAAACCAATTAGCTGCAAAAGCGTTTGTTGTTGGAGATTATCCGTATCTTTATATGTTTTACTAAAAGGAAACCTATAATATTTCATACAATAAATTAGCAAACATGTGATAGGCAGCACCCCAATATCAATTATTGTTATAGGTAGCCCAGTGTATAGCCTAATTGCCTCAGAAATGAGGATGACCAAAACTATAATAATACCCGTTTTTAATTTTGCCCAACTCATAAACTTGACCTGTAAGCTAAAAATAACCTTGTATGCCTAACGCCCTGTTAAGGTGTGAGCAACGCAATACCGAGGCTTCCGCATAGCACCTTAAACACTAAAACCAACGCAT
>NZ_MDAW01000069.1:781-3332 GCF_002875385.1 Vibrio sp. 10N.222.52.B12
ACTCTTAAACAGATTGTTAGGCTTATGCGTTAAACCGAGCGCATAACTTTTCTATTAAGTGGTTTGGCACTCTAGGGAAAAGCTTTTGCACTTCAGGTTGGTTAAGATTAGATAAACCACCAAAGTTACTAAAAATTAGTCGGATAGCATCAGGGTATAAGTTCAACAAGTCTTTTACATGCTGCCATGCCAAATCGTATTTAGGTGAACCACAGCTACTCCATTTCACGCCACAGTGTCTCTTCACAAAGCAGTGAGAAAAATTAACAGCAGTCCCCTCCTCTAGCCATGAAACCTGCCTAATGCTTACAGGACTCAAAGTGTGTACTGCTTCATGTGATAATTGACAATAAGCTCGGAACACTTCACTTCGACAACTATTCGAAATTGTCACCTGTATATGGTTGTTAGTTGGATAGGTAACATCAGGGTTACCATCACGAAATAGGACAGGAAGAAGAATACGGTCTGATCTGGATTTACCATATTTATCTTCTGCTTCTTTAACTGCATATTTTAGAATTTTGTCCATTTGTGCCTCTTATGAGCCTAACGCCGCATTAAGGTGTGAGCGGCGCTTGGCTATACTTGAGCGAAGCGAAAACGCCAAGCGTTGCGAATCACTCTTAAATGCTTTGTTAGCCCTGTGGTTGACTAGTACATATAACCTAGCCAATCAAAATGTCCAACACCCCACTGCTTATCTCTGAGTGGTTTCACATACAGTTCATCAAGATGCTCTACAGCAACTCCAAAGTTGGTGTGCTCGTGAAGCCTTAACCAAGACTGCATACACTGAACTTTGTTAAAGCCATTTGATGAGTAGAAATCATGTAACTCAGATATGAGGATTATGAAATCAACGTCTTTAGTTTCGGCAAATGCCGATACTTCTGACAACATGAAAGAGCCAATACCTTGCCCTCGATAACGTTCATCAACATAGAAGTCGATTACGCCCAGAACCTTATGTATTTCCCCACCGACGCTCACGGCTCGATAGTCCAGTCCAAGATAGCCAACCAACTGTTCACCTTGAAAATGAAGAGCACGCATATGAGGTAACTGCTTAAAGTAAGAGCGACTTACTTGGCTATCTGGGAAAGCTTGATTTCTTAACGCTTCGATTGCCTTATGATGCAATTCTGAAACATCTATTTCTTGTACGATTTCCATATCGTTTCCTCGAAAAGGGCTAACGCCGCATTAAGGTGTGAGCAGCGCTTGGCTATACTTGAGCGAAGCGAAACTGCCAAGCGTTGCGAATCACTCTTAAATGCTTTGTTAGGCTAGTGCTTCAACATATGCGGAAAGCTCTGCCTTGCAAATACCTTTCTTACGCCAGTCACGAAGAAAGCCAGATCGAAGGTTACCATTAACGCTAGATTCCTCAGTAAATCGAGAGGCATTCCAGTGCTTGATTTCACTCGTACCATCATTTTTAGTTAGCTTAATATAAGCTTCCTTACACGCTAGAAGATCTGTCTTAAACTGGATGTCATTTGGATAGTAAATAATATCCAAATGAATTGCTTCCTTGAGTGGTGTACTGGCTTCTACCAACTGATTAGGCGAACCATCACTGTTTTCATAGAAGTCCAACAACTTTTCGATGATATTCTGCGGAGTATCAAAACCCACAGCATGATTTTCTAAGCGACGGTATATCTCGTCAGAAATTCGTATAACTTGGCTCATAGTAACCACCTTATTTGATCAACTACATACTAAACGTAGTTTTGGTTACCAAATTTGTCAAATTATAGCCTAACGCCCTGTTAAGGGGTGAGCAGCGCAATACTGAAGCTGCCGCATACCACCTTAATCACTTAAACCAACGCACAGTAAAAATGCTACGCGTTGCGAATCCCTCTTGAACAGTTTGTTATGTGCGTGCTAATTGAGGTACTTTTGCCAATGTTGCTGCCCTTTCAAAACTACTCTGTAATCTTCGTAGTCTAATGAGCTATAAAGTTTTTTAGCTGCAACATTATCATCACCGACCTCTAATGTGATTTTGAGGTAATCATTATCACGACAATACTGTTCGATACCATTCAGTTGTGCCTTGCCAACACCTTTACCACGAAAGTTGTCCGACACCATAAAGTCATGGATATTCATCACTCTTTGCGCACGATAAGTTGAGAACGATTCAAAACAAACGGCAAAACCAGCAGGCTTATTGTCGACAAAACTGATAAATCCGTGGAAATACGGCAACGCAAATAGCTGAGCAGTTACTGAGAGATCTAGTTCAACTGAGAATCCAGATAGGTATTCTCTAAACAAAGTCTCGAATATACCTTGGTCCTCAATGCTTTCTGTTTCGATAAGCCTGATTGTGATTTCCATATTCGTCTCCACCAAAGCACATAACGCCCTGTTAAGGGGTGAGCAACGCAATACCTAAGCCGCCGCATCCCACCTTAAACACTAAAACCAACGCATAGTGAAAATGCCACGCGTTGCGAATCACTCTTAAACAGTTTGTTATGTTTGTTTTTCCAGTTTGAGCTCACCTGTCACTTTAGCCAATCGTAAAGCTACC
>NZ_MDAW01000070.1:0-410 GCF_002875385.1 Vibrio sp. 10N.222.52.B12
CTGATGTGAATGCCTCACCGGTATTGCCCGTTGCATCACTAAAGCCTTGCAACGTTAGCGCCACACTCTTCACCGAATCTGCAACCGAAGCGACCTCTGCTGTACCCACCCATTGGGTTTGAGTACCTGCTTGCGCGGTCCAGTTGATCGCCGCGGTACCCAGCGTCGAACCCGTCGGTGTGGTAACGCCTTTGTCGAACGTGGCGGTAACGGTCACGCTCTCACCCGCCGCTGCGTACGTTGGGTTAATCGACGTTTGACCGTCGTCCACCGTTGGCTTAGTTTGCGTCAACGTAAATGTCGTCCCCACTTCTTTTGCTGGTGCGCCCAAGTCGTTAGTACCGTTCACCGTCACCGTAATGGTGCCGTCTTTAAGACCAGAGACGTCTAGCGTCGTGTTCCATTTACCC
>NZ_MDAW01000071.1:0-211 GCF_002875385.1 Vibrio sp. 10N.222.52.B12
GATGATTACTCACGATGAGTGCCCACACAGATTGATAGTTCACAAGCGCAAGCTTGTAGCTAACATAGCTCTTTAACAATTTGGAAAGCTGACAAAGTAATCTTTAAGATTACTTGTAAAGTTCTCAATGTTTGTCTTTATGACAAGCACCAAAAAACACATTCAAGTGTTCTTGGGAATATCACTTTTAAAGTGATTATTCGAAATTGAG
>NZ_MDAW01000072.1:0-282 GCF_002875385.1 Vibrio sp. 10N.222.52.B12
CTAAGCCAACGGTGGACGACGGTCAAACGTCGATTAACCCAACGTACGCAGCGGCGGGTGAGAGCGTGACCGTTACCGTCACGTTCGACAAAGGCGTCACCACACCGACGGGGTCAACGCTGGGTACTGCGGCGATCAGCTGGACAGCACAATCGGGTACTCAAACCCAATGGGTGGGTACAGCAGAAGTCGCGTCGGTTGCGGATTCGGTGAAGAGTGTGGCGTTAACGTTGCAAGGCTTTAGTGATGCAACGGGCAATGCCGGTGAGGCATTCACATCAG
>NZ_MDAW01000073.1:0-286 GCF_002875385.1 Vibrio sp. 10N.222.52.B12
CTCTGGACCTTCAAAGACATCATCACCGGTAGTACTAACGGTGACGCTATAAGTCGTGTCATTCGCAGGAACAGTTACGTCAAATGTGCCATCCGGATTTACAGCCACAACTTGGGTTGAGTTATCTGCATAAGTGATCGTCACAGAGGTGTCTGTGTAGTCCACACCACCGTCAGCAGTACCATCAGCAAGCGTCATACTCACAACTGTGTCGGTCGTGCTTGGATTGCTCAGGGTAACGTCTAACGTTGCCGGATCACCTTCGTTGACTGTCGCGTTGCTAATT
>NZ_MDAW01000074.1:0-1013 GCF_002875385.1 Vibrio sp. 10N.222.52.B12
TCCTAAAGGGTTGTTCGAGACTAGAACGTTGATAGGCAGGGTGTGTAAGCGTTGTGAGGCGTTGAGCTAACCTGTACTAATTGCCCGTGAGGCTTAACCATACAACACCCAAGGGGTTTTGATGGACTCAATGCAAGAACGATTGAATGTGTATAAATAGAATTTAAAAACAGCTTTCCGAATTAAAGAATTTGCTTGGCGACCATAGCGATTTGGACCCACCTGACTTCCATTCCGAACTCAGAAGTGAAACGAATTAGCGCCGATGGTAGTGTGGGGTTTCCCCATGTGAGAGTAGGACATCGCCAGGCTTGTATTTTATTTTCACTTTTTATGAAAAAGTGAAGACAAAAACTTAGACTTAAATGTCTAACCAGTGCGGAGCGGTAGTTCAGTTGGTTAGAATACCGGCCTGTCACGCCGGGGGTCGCGGGTTCGAGTCCCGTCCGCTCCGCCACTTATTTCAAAGACCTCGCTTTTGCGAGGTTTTTTTGAATCTACAATGTGATAAACTGTAGTTTCTACAGGGGTGTAGCTCCAATTGGCAGAGCAGCGGATTCCAAATCCGCGTGTTGGGAGTTCGAATCTCTCCACCCCTGCCATATTTAAGGCTCTAGCAGAAATGCTGGAGCCTTTTTCGTTTTATCACTTCTAACAAGTGATATTAGGATAACTTGGCGTGCCTTGGTGCGCAGTCCGATTGGCTGCATTTCCCATCGAATCTCCGGAGCGCCGGCCCAGTCCACCTCTTTTTATGTACAAAGCTTCAGTCAAAGATTATGAAACTTGTTTGCTTTTAGTTTTTAGAAAAAGGTTCAATTCCACCGTATTAGTATCAGTTTGTCGGACGCGGGTGCGTTCGCTTACTTGATGTTCTATCCGACATTCAGGCTCGGTTCTTTCTTCTTCGGGAGGGATAAGTACCTGTTATCTGAATATTTGTCTATTTAGTTCGTTGGGCAGGGGTAGGCGAACCGTGATTTACAACCTACAAAAAATGTATGGTCCGCCCC
>NZ_MDAW01000075.1:0-1065 GCF_002875385.1 Vibrio sp. 10N.222.52.B12
CCCCTTAGCAGGGCGTTATATTCCATTTACTTTAGTATAGTTACTTGTCTACCATTTTTTCTAGCACGGAAGTTAGAGCGGTTGCTGTCGCACTGTCCCCCTTTCTTATTGATTCCGCGATTAGTTGCCTCATTTCCCTTAAGTCCTCATCTGAAGAGTTTCTTACCTCGGTTCTCGCGATCTCTTTGAGCATTTCTCGCTCAGTAATTCTTTTGATTTGTCGCATCTCAAGGGATTTCTTTTGTTGACGAATATTCGCAGAAGAATAGTGGTGCCATTTTGGTATATTGTTCTTCAAAGACTTAAGAATTTTGAAACCAATAAATAGGCATGCCAATAGGCTTATGAGACCAATGGAAAGAGAGCGCAGCACATTAACAAGCTTCCTTACATTTTTTTCATAAACCATAGCTTCATATGCAGCTCTTTTTTCTTCAAAAGTACTTGTGGCTTTTGCTATTGCAGTATCACTTGCTATCAGAGTTATGGTGTTGATCGTAGACCATAGATTTGCCGAGTTGCGTTGCATCAAACTGAACGTGTAAGAGCCCGAGTTAGCTAAAACATCATACAGGGTAAGACTATTGTCATATGGTATATATTTAATACCCTGAGCTCCGTAGGTATAGTCAGTGCTGGCGAAGTTATTTTCATAGAGTCTATAGTCTTCAACATAATAACCAAAGTTATTGAATTCTACGAGTACGCGGATTTCTTCAGTTACCGTATTAAAAAACTGATATTTAGTCGTCCCATTTTCGTCAGTATATGTATTATCATGGTTAAGTTGTTGAGCGATTTTAATTTTATAATCTGTGCTGTATAAGTTTTCGTCTAATTGAATTTCTGTTCTGTCGGCTGCAAATGAAACTGCGGAGAATAGTGTGAAAAGAGTCAGTATTAAGGTTTTCAATTGGTATGTTCATATAGTTTGGGGAGTGTTTTTTATCACATCTCTTCAAATAATAAAACTAAAACGTAATAACTCTTATTTTTCAGTCGGTTAGAGTGGGCTTTATAGTTTGAATAGTTCAAATAAATAAAATATAACAAACTGTTTAAGAG
>NZ_MDAW01000076.1:0-1980 GCF_002875385.1 Vibrio sp. 10N.222.52.B12
CAATTTTTACTATTGATGATTTTTCCAGAAGCTTCCTGAGTAGTTTTAATTTTTCTTGCTTATTCATTCTATTTTCCTAGCTTATAACGCCCTGTTAAGGTGTGAGCAACGCAATACCGAAGCCGCTGCATACCACCTTAAACACTAAAATCAACGCATAGTAAAAATGCCACGCGTTGCGAATCACTCTTAAACAGTTTGTTAGTTTTATTGCTGGCGACTCAGTAACAAGTTTGCTCCAGACATAGCCAAAAAAGTTGCACAACCTCTATTGAAGCGCTTTGCCATTTTCGGCTTCGTAAACCATTGCCTTAGGTATATTCCAAATATCGCATAAATCGATATTGCACCCATTTCTAAAATTAGGAACGTAGCCCCTAAAGCGAAGAACTGTTCATTTACACTAGCTGAAACATCGACGAACTGCGGTAGAAAAGCAGTAAAGATTAAGATCGCCTTTGGATTACCAGCAGCTAACAAGAATTCTTGTTTGGCTAAGCCTAGTCGGTTGCGAGTGTTTTCTAGCTCAGAAACAGGACTTGCTTCCGAACGCCAAAGATTAAAGGCAATCCACAACAAATAAGCCGCACCCACAATTTTAATCGTTAGAAATAGAGTCTCAGAGGCATAGAGAACCACTGCTAAACCAGAAGCAGCCAAGGCAATCATTACAGCGAATGCGGCAATACGAGCAAGTCCAGCAATAAAAGCGGATTTGAAACCGTAACATCGAGCATTGTTCATGGACAATAGATTGTTTGGACCAGGAGTCATATTGAGCGCAAAACACGCAGGTATAAAGAATAATAACTTCCAGATTTCCATAATATTTCCTCCATAAAACTAACGCCGCATTAAGGTGTGAGCAACGCTACCACCAGAACTAAATCATTACACCGTACACACGAAACTCAACTTTGAACTGAAAATGCCTAGCGTTGGGAATCACTCTTAAATGCTTTGTTAGTTTTACGTTTCCACGGATTCTTAACGATACTAACCCCATTAGATGATGCATTCGAAACTAATCGCTGAGAGCTCCCTTTAGACAGGGACAATGCAGATAACCAATCGAGCTTTTCAGCACTAAAAATGTTGTCTATAGCAGCATGACTTACCTTTGTATTTATCTGGTGTAGAAGCTCGCTACTAAACTGCCCGATTACAATGTGCTCTTTTGGGTTACTTTTTGGCGTCAGAATTAGAGCTGTATTCTTAGATATAGGGTACAGAATCTCAGCTAAGGGATGGGCAGGACCAATATCACCTAAATCTTGCTTATAAGGGTAGAAAACAACTGGTACATCGCCAGTCACAAACATTGAGCCTGCTGGAGCATTTACTAACACCCATTCTTTCTTGAGAAATTCAAGCGCTGCTGTTTGAGCCGCCGTAACCATATGTTCTAAACTAACCGTCGAGTTAACTTGTAAATCAACGACATTAGATAAACCTTCTTTTTCAACTAACTCTTTTAATGCAGTTGGAACCTTAGAATTATCCCAAACTTTATTGAGAACTAGTTTTGCAGCCTGCCCATAGATTTCAGCGATACCGTCTCGAAAACTAGGTCCACGAAACATCAGTAAGGCAATGTAAAAGGCTAACTCCCCTTTCTGAGAACCGTGGATAGGTACATAGGGAAGAAATCTAGAATCTAGCACCTTATCAATGATGTTATTCCCGATCATTTCTACTTCTGAAATGACGTCTTCTAGTTGTATGTGGTCCACTTGTCCTTGAGGGTCTATCTGATAATAGTAGTAATCTTCTGCACAGATCTTATTGATAGATGCAGTTTGGCGACCATATTCACCTTTGTTTTTATCAAATGCCCAAATGAGTGACTTCTGTCCCTCGATGGTAAAGCGCTTCAAATGAGCTTTTGGGACATAATGCTGGTTTTTCTTTATTTTTCTATTATTCATATGACCAAATCAATTGTAAAACTAACGCCCTGTTAAGGTGTGAGAGACGCAG
>NZ_MDAW01000077.1:0-539 GCF_002875385.1 Vibrio sp. 10N.222.52.B12
AAACTGAAAGGTGTAAAGACGAGCGCAAAAACAGATAAACACCAAAACTTATGACCTTTGATGTCAAACCCGTACTAACGCCCTGTTAAGGGGTGAGCAACGCAATACCGAAGTCGCCGCATACCCCCTAAACACTGAAACCAACGCATAGTGAAAATGCCACGCGTTGCGAATCCCTCTTGAACAGTTTGTTATGTGCGTACCTAAAAGTACGTTGACAGAATGTCCACTTCCATATCGAGAAAACCCGGATAGTAAAAATTATACCCTTCCGAGATAAGATCATTTACGAAAAAATTAAAGCGCTTTAGAGCCATACAATATGACTGCATTGCATCTACCCCATAAATATACTCATCAATGCCCAATGCCAGTACACTAAATTTACAACGATAATCACCCGCTTCCATAGTTGGATCTGGCTCAGGCAAACCTAATTCAATAATCAAATGTAATACTTCATCATTCGATTTCTTCACTACATATTCACTGCTTATCATAACTAACCCTCATAGCACATAACGCCTTGCTAAGGTGTG
>NZ_MDAW01000078.1:0-458 GCF_002875385.1 Vibrio sp. 10N.222.52.B12
GCTATCTGTACAACACTTGCTAAAGTATACGGCGGTGCTGCTCGTGACTTCGCATCTATCGATAACGCTCCAGAAGAGCGTGAGCGCGGTATCACAATCGCTACTTCTCACGTAGAGTACGACACTCCAACTCGTCACTACGCGCACGTAGACTGTCCAGGACACGCGGATTACGTTAAAAACATGATCACTGGTGCTGCACAGATGGACGGTGGTATCCTAGTTGTTGCTGCGACAGATGGTCCAATGCCACAAACTCGTGAGCACATCCTACTAGGCCGTCAGGTTGGTATCCCTTACATCATCGTATTCATGAACAAATGTGACATGGTTGACGATGAAGAGCTACTAGAACTAGTAGAAATGGAAGTTCGTGAGCTTCTATCTGAGTACGATTTCCCAGGTGATGACCTACCAGTTATCCAAGGTTCTGCTCTAGGCGCTCTAAACGGCGACGA
>NZ_MDAW01000078.1:499-1021 GCF_002875385.1 Vibrio sp. 10N.222.52.B12
CGTGGTACAGTAGTAACTGGCCGTATCGAACGTGGTATCCTAAACGTAGGTGACGAAGTTGCTATCGTAGGTATCAAAGACACTACTACTACTACATGTACTGGTGTTGAAATGTTCCGTAAGCTTCTAGACGAAGGTCGTGCTGGTGAGAACGTTGGTGCACTTCTACGTGGTACTAAGCGTGACGAAGTTGAACGTGGTCAAGTACTAGCTAAGCCTGGTTCAATCACTCCACACACTAAGTTCGAGTCAGAAGTATACGTACTTTCTAAAGACGAAGGCGGCCGTCATACTCCGTTCTTCAAAGGCTACCGTCCACAGTTCTACTTCCGTACAACTGACGTAACTGGTGATATCTCTCTACCAGAAGGCGTAGAAATGGTAATGCCTGGCGACAACATCCAAATGCAAGTTGAGCTAATCGCTCCTATCGCTATGGATGAAGGCCTACGTTTCGCTATCCGTGAAGGTGGCCGTACTGTAGGTGCTGGTGTTGTTGCTAAGATCTTCGACTAATTCTTA
>NZ_MDAW01000079.1:0-184 GCF_002875385.1 Vibrio sp. 10N.222.52.B12
GATTGCCCTGCTCTGTCAGCAGCAGAGAACGAAACAACCGCTTGGGAAATAGCAACATATTGATTTAGGACCGATGAAACTAAGCTTTGACCATCAAAGATCGAACAATGAACCAAGCAATAAGTAGCCAAGTTTTGAGCTTTGAAACATGATTTTGACTGCAAGCTTCTTCTGGCGACTAACG
>NZ_MDAW01000079.1:218-1045 GCF_002875385.1 Vibrio sp. 10N.222.52.B12
CTCTTAAACAGTTTGTTAGTTGAATTGTTTCACAGCCCTACACTTGGGAAAGGTTGAACAACCCCAAAACTGTTTACCTATATTTTCACCACGCTTGGTTTCACGCAACACCATTTTAGAGCCGCAACGGGGGCACTCATTTGAGCTAACTTTGGATGCAACAACTTCTTTGACATGTTTACGATGCTTTAAATCCGTAATGACTCCGCGCTTTAACTTTAACCGGTTTATAGACTCTGTTAACCGAGCATAATCATTGTCAGAGAACACTACATCGTTAAATTGCTGAATGTATCGAATACTTCCTCGAGCGTAGGTAACGTTTGGAGGCATTTCGGTTTTAAAGGTACTGTCGCCGATGAAAACAATAACCGAATGCAAGTGTTCTTCACTGCAACCTAGCAAGGTTTCCAGAGCTTTTATGTGCTTGTAATTCTGATGCAGTGGGTTCTGAAATTTAGAGGAATGACGGTAAATCTTTTGTGTCCACTGTTTCTGGCGAGCTGAACCAAATATCCAACCTTTCATATTCTTAGTTTCAACGACGAAGATGCCATACCTAGAAACCACAATATGGTCGACTTGAGTTGTACCATCGTTAGTCGGCAACGTTACGTCTTTTATTAGTGTGTAATCAGACTCTGGTAATTTAGACAAAAGACGGTTCACGAGAAACTCACCGAATACACCTTTTAGCCACCTACTTTTGAAAACGCTAACAATGAGCAATAAAGGCACTAGATACCAGACTTGCGCAAGCACATTAAGAAATGCTTCAAAAATATTCACGGATTTTCCCTATTCAACTAACGCCCAATTAAGGTGTG
>NZ_MDAW01000079.1:1112-2015 GCF_002875385.1 Vibrio sp. 10N.222.52.B12
CACTCTTAAATTGTTTGTTAGCTATTCTGTAGTTTGTCGAGGATTAGAGTATTAGCTTCAGTCATTATACCGAAAGCATTTCGAATACATGCAGACGACCACGCTAAAGCCCAGAGAGTTTTGTCTAGTATCTCTGTGTTGGTGTATCTAGTGACTGATCGAGATATCACTCTATTTTCCGAACCGTCATCATTAACTGAATCAACATGAGACCAATAACTTGTATTACCGATAAAGCTTGGGTGAGCAATATCGCACAAAAACTCATATGTAGGCATTAAGTCCGCCGCTGCAGGGTTTTTAGACAACCGCTTTAGTGAAGTCATGATGTTTGTCTGTAGTAAATGAGGCTCTGGATCATCGAATCTCGTACCCCAAATCATCTTGACTACGAATGCTTCAATATCTGTAGAAATAACAACCTGACTATTGCTCAGTTTTACTTCACTAAAATTCTTATGTAGCAAATTAGCATTGAGAAGAAATACTGTAGATAGTTCTAACAGCGAGCGAGAAGAAATAGCGGGTGATATCGTTTCTGCATTATTAAGTCCATTTAGGCAAGACCGAACAAGTTCGATACCCCGCCACAATGTCATGATTGAGTATGCTTCAACGTTACTAACTTGATCTTTCCAGTATATGTTGTTCAGTTCATTAGGAGAACCAACCCCTTTTAATTGTTCTTTGATTGAACTTTCGCTTGTGAACTTCCACGAATGCTCATTAGGTATTTTATCGTCAATTTCTAAACAATGGCGAACCATTTCATTCGCGCTTTTTACAATTGAGTCATCGCTATTTTTACAGTACTCCAGAATCGAGTCATTGAGATATTTACTGTTCACTTTACAACCTCTTAATTTTATTACATGGGAGATGGCTAACGCCCTGCTAAGGGGT
>NZ_MDAW01000080.1:0-6946 GCF_002875385.1 Vibrio sp. 10N.222.52.B12
TCCGTTGCGGAAATAACGCCCAATTAAGTAGTGGGCAACGCTGCCACCTACCTAAACCATTGTGCCGTATACACTAATGCCGATTCAAACCGAAAGTGCCGAGCGTTGCGAATCTGCTTGAATTGCTTGTTATAACACAATTGCTACACGTCACTTTCCGTGAGTATTTGACGACAATTTCTTACTGTAAGGACACGAATTTCATGGCTGAGGCTATATATGATTCGATAGTGACCAAATAGGATTTCACGATAGTTAGTATGAGGTAACTCAGGAACCATTCGCCCCATTTCAGGCATACTCGAGAGAAGTTCAGTTTTATCGAAAACCTCATTAACCCAGTTTTCTGCCGCCACTGGGTTATCCAGTGAAATAAACTCGGCTGCATCACCTAACTTTTGTAATGCTAGTGGTGACCAGACTACATTCATTTCTTAAGACGCCCCAACACTTGAGCACGAGCGTCTTCATTGGAAACACCTAAACCTGAAGCTAACTGTGCTTCAGCAGTACGCATTTCTTCTAGTAACTCGATCTTCTCTTGCATTGCTTCATATTCCGCAACATCAAGGACAACCGCAACACCCTTACCACGTTGTGTGATTACTAATGGTCTGCGAGTTTCGTTAATCTGTTTAATAAATGACGTTACGCCAGCACGAAATTCAGACAAAGGCTGAATATCTTGGTCAAAGTGGATACGGCTCATGTTGAACTCCTAACAGTACAATTTAATGTACAAATAATAGTTCAACTAGCCATTTTGAGCAATAGCCTGATTTTGTGTTATAACGCCGCGTTAAGTGGTGAGCAACGCTACCACTGGACCAAAACTATTGTGCCGTAAACACTAAAGCTGATTCAAACTGAAAATGCCAAGCGTTTGGAATCCGTCTTAAACGCTTGTTATGCGAATTCATCGACCGAGCCAAGTTGGGCAAATGAAGATTACCTCAGACAAGGAAAACCACAAACAAACCAAGCACTTTTTGTGATTCACTGAACAACCGAAGTCACTATGTTACAGACCCACTTCCAACAAGTGACTAATGGTGAATTTCAGCCAGTGACTAAGCTTTTGCTTCTAGAAACTCAACGCGACGGAAGACCAGCGAAGAAGAAGTTCCGATAAACTAGCACTTGCCACACTTTGCGCCAGCCAAACTAACCACGAACCAACACTCAAAACCAATGAGGCAACCCACGAACTTTGGCATGTTTACGGCTCAAGTGATTCAAGAACTTGGGCCGACAATGCTAAATTGCCGACACAGAAAACCGACTGCCAAAGAGAGCGAGAAAGAAAGACATAGAAGATTTTTGCCCAGTCGCACAACGCCGCGTTAAGTAGTGAGCAACGCTACCACTAAACCTAACCATACCACCTTAAACACAAGACCCAACGATGGAATGAAAAATGCCAAGCGTTGGGAATCTGTCTTAAACGCTTTGTTAGGCTAAAGGTTTCTGCGTATCGTACGCTTTGCTCCAACTACAAAGCCCTGCCAACGATTATTGCTAGGTTTAAGTAGATCTGTGCCTGCCTCAGCTAAAGCTTTAGCCGTACCCGCAACAGGGCAAACTAAACCAGCTAAGTCTCCAAGCATTGCTTCCCCTACCGTTTTGAAATGTCTACTAGAATCAAGATGTTTCATAAATAGCTCATCTTGAGCTTCCTGTAGCGCCCGCTCTACTTGTTCTTTCATCTCACTGACTTCATGTACACCAGCCAAACCATTTTGCTGCACAATCCACTCTCGGAACTCACTCAAGTACTTGTTTTCACGAACTTCATCAATAACTGGGTGATAAGGACCGCTTTTAGTCAGAAAATTAGGGATATTTTCCACTACAAGTAGCTCCGTGAGCTTTAATTTACCCCACACGTCTTCGTCTGAAGTCTCTAGTGGTCTTAGGTTTGAGTTAGTAATAAGCTCAATGTTGGGGTCGTTAAGACGTGAGTGAAATAACATATCAATAGCTAAATTCCGTTCATGAGATGCTGCAAAACCCTCAAACTGACCAAATTTCAAACCATGAGTATGATTATCCACTCCCATTTCATCCAAGACACCAGCACTTCGAATAGCTTCTTGAAAAGTATGAGGGTATTCAAAACGCCCTAGCTGAAGATCATGTACCGAACTGATTTCATCCTTAGTTACTAAGGGTAACTGCTCTGATTCATCTAAGAACGTTACATAAGGTAAAGAACGCATATTTTCTGGACACAAGCTTTTTGACACAAACACTATTTCATCAAACAACAGCATTAAACCAAAAGGAGAATCTAATACAGGATTGGGAGAACTACGTTGATCGGAACCCGTTTTCGTTGCAGGGTTTGTATAGTCATAGCCGACAGGTGTGGATAATCCAACAAATGCTTTTCTCATTGTTCTATTCTCTAAATTATACTTTGTAGTTATCACCGAGGGTGTCAATTTTTAGCCTAACGCCCTGCTAAGGGGTGAACAACGCAATACCGAAGCCGCCGCATACCACCTTAATCACTAAAATCAACGCATAGTAAAAATGCCACGCGTTGCGAATCCCTCTTGAGCAGTTTGTTAGTTTGCAAACCCAAAGCGTTGATTTTACGTTATTTTAAACTTTGCAAACAATAAGCTTTAAGTGTTTTGATGCACTTAAGCTAGGCGTAGTCTCAAAGCGGCTACTCAATGAAACCACGTGGAACAAACAACGCCGCAGAAAACGAACTTACAACACCAAAAAGCGCTTTTGGAAAACTAATCTCACAATGCGGACTTTCAATAAACTCACTGAAACCAAGTGAATTTTCCACACCGGAGAAAACATCATTTCAGCGAGTAAATCGGCTTTTGTACCAACAAACTCAACGAGCAGATTTTCAGCAAAAAAGTACAGTTTGGTTAACCCATAACTCGCCGCACCAAAGAACAAATCAACCGTTGAAACGATGCCAATTTTGGATTTTTACCACGCTAGTTAGCACTGTGATTGAAAGCAGATACGACAACTTAAACTTTGAACTTTTACCACTAGATCTTGCGATATAGCTGCGTTTTTCCTCTTGCAAACTAACGCCCTGTTAAGGGGTGAGCAACGCAATACCGATGCCTCCGCATACCACCTTAATCACTTAAACCAACGCATAGTGAAAATGCCACGCGTTGCGAATCCCTCTTGAACAGTTTGTTAGGCGCTTGGCTTACTGGCAAAGTTCGTCAATCATTTGCTCAAAGTTAGAGTACTTTGATTTGGCCACACTTATGATTTTAGACACTGAGCTTTCATTTGACGGAGCAACCTCCTGAGCAAAGTCCAAAAACTTACTATTTAGGGGGCGCTTCAAATCAGGATAAGCAACAACCTCGTATGGCCCAAGACCATGTGCAAACAACCAAACATAGTCTCCAAAATTTTGTGCAACCACCCCAACTTCACCTTCAGAGCCGAAGAAAACAATAGGTTGTTGCAAAAGATCTTCAACATTGGCGACCAGCCAAAAAGCAGCGTAACCGCCAGAGCCATCTTGACCAAAAATTAAATATTCATGCCCATTGAGTGAAGAATTACCAGTCCATGCTTTAATCCATTCTGATGTTTCCTCTTGCGAATAGAAGTCATCATATGGTTCAAAATCAATTCCCTCACCGTCCGCGTAGTCAATTTCTATTGAGTGCAGTTTTCTCAATTGATCTGGAAAAGTTCTATCCATCTTATCTCTCCATATTTTCTGGACAACGCCTAACGCCGCATTAAGGTGTGAGCGACGCTTGGCTATACTTGAGCGAAGCGAAACTGCCAAGCGTTGCGAATCACTCTTAAATGCTTTGTTAGCTATTTGATAAATGAATTACTTGCCTCATACTTCGTTTCCATTTTATTAGAGTACGACTTTAATTCAGACAAATAATATGAAATATTTTTTGAATCATCTTTACCTGCAATATAGTCTATCGTTGTGTCATCAATGGTAAGAACAAAGCTTGGGTGGAACTCTGACTGATAGGTAACTTTAGTAGTTAAGTTAATCGTTGCATCTTTAGTCCAAGTTACAGTGTCGATTGATAATGGCTCTTCTTTATTTTTCCCTCTACTCTTATTAACTTCATCAATAGTATTCTTCAGGTCTTCATAAGCAGAAGAGTAAAGGTTTTTAGTGTTTGCATAAACTGAAGTGGATGCACGATCATCACCAACAAATGTGACTTCGTATGTTGAACTCAGTGTTTCACGATAGACTTCACCAAGTCTAATTTTTCCAGAAGTTAATTCAATAACATTACCGAACTGCTTAAAATTATTAATTTGCTCTATGCCTAGTAACCCTGACGCTACGACAATAGATGCGCCCAATACCAACATTCGTTTCATATTTTTACCTTATTATGTGTACCAATTTTAACCAAAATAGCTAACGCCGCATTAAGGTGTGAGCAACGCTACCACAAAACTCAACCAAGCCACCTTAAACACAAAACCCAACGATGGAATGAAAAATGCCTAGCGTTGGGAATCACTCTTAAATGCTTTGTTATACATTAGATCCACGGCGGATGATGAATTGCAATTTCATCAGGATTTTTTAGTGATTTTAGGTACTGCGTTGCCTGCTTTAATGATACTTTATGGGCATTCGGATTAGACTTAACGAAGTCAATAAAATCTTCAAAACTATATAGTTCTTCCTTTGTACCAAAAGCAAAATACAACGGAATTTCAAAGTCTTCACTCTCAAAACAGTTCTCTAAGTGATAAATCAGCCCTCGAATATAACCTTCTATATAAGCGACACCAGTATAACTTTTGACTTTCCTTTTCTCTGACTGAATGTGTTGATATTCAACTATTAGCCTCTGCAATCGACATGGGTGAGAATATTCACCTGAATATCGATTTTTTTGTATCCTTTGAAGCGCATGAATCACCCCATCTTGATAACAGGCAGCGTAGATGATCTGTGGACATTCAGTATTGCTAACTTTGTTAGCTATTTCCATGTGCTCATCTTCGAAATCACTTAATATGAATGCGGACAGCTCGTAAGAAAGGTCTGGAAGTAAAAGCTCCCGTTCAACAGCCTCTTGCTTTACCAACTCTAGAAAGTAAGTTCCATCGGTTACGATTGGAATAAGCCCAGCCTCTCTAAATCGCTCAGCCTCAGCCTCAAAAGGAGTCACCACGTACGCTTGTCGATGCAGAAGATCCATTTGAGCTTTTACCAAGCCATATACCTCTTGGAAATCGCTATCACGCATTGAGTAACCAATAAAAATAACTGTTTGAGTCGCCAAGATGGTTTTGAGCATACCTCCAATCAATTCCTCATTGAGACGCCTGGTACACTCAGTGTAGTCGTCCTCTGTTGCTACAACAGTTGAGAGATTATCAATTGAACCATGAATTTTTAGTATACGGCGCTCAGCAACCTCCCAAAATGCTAAATCGCTATCTAAGACAAAAGGCGTTGCATGAGAAAAATCTTCAAAATAAGTATCCCAATTTGTCGTGACGATGTTTTTAACAGGGAAAAGAGTTCCAATTGATTTATGAAAAGACGTAGCCATTTTTTGCAATTCAGGGAAAGAATCAATGGTTTTAAACCTCGAACGAATCATTTGTAACAGCTTCATACGTCCATTTGGCTGCTTACAAAATTCTTGCATCATTTGAGGAAAGCTTAGGTCTTTGTCTGATGCATTAATCTCCCTTGCTACCTGCTCATAGAAGTTAATGTTTAATACAGTTGGAGCTTCAGTGCTAATACCCGCCCCAGTAAAAAACGTAACTTTCCCAGCTAGCACTTCATCGATTAACTCCTTAGGAAGTGGTACATCAAAATTATTTTTGCAACCAACACAATCGCAATTATTCTCATGAGATTTCAAAATCTTCTCCTAATGTATAACGCCGCGTTAAGTGGTGAGCAACGCCAACCACCCTACCTAAACCATTGTGACATAATCACTTAACTCAAAGAAAGCCGAGAGCGCCAAGCGTTGGGAATCCGTCTTAAACGCTTTGTTATACGAATTTTTGCACAGCACTATTAATTACAGCTATGAGTTCTGGCGAAACCTTTTTAACAAACTCAATTTGATTTTGAGACACCTTGTGTATGTCCCCATGCACTGCTGGAGAACAGATTGAATAAACTTCCCGAGCAACACCACCAAGTTCAGAGGGCAAAAGCTCATTTTCTACGAGGTGATATATGATTTTTGTAAGAGGGAAAGGTCTACGTTCAATGTTCAACTCAGAAAGCCGTGCTAAATTTCTTAGACCAGCTTCGATTTGATAACGAGTTTCGAACAGGTACATAATGTCAGGATCAATAGCTGTTGATTTAGTCGATTTTGCTTCATAGCCAAAACCTGCTTCTGTAGCCTTAACTACCTTATCTATTTTTTGCTCCATCTCAGCCAACTTTTCATCACTAGCTGGTGTACTTCCAGTACCTACCCAAAAACTAGGTTTTACGTCAACGCTATTAGAGTTAGAGACTTCATTTCGAAGTGTATTGATTTGTCCTTGTAACTCTTGCTTCGCCTCTTCAATTTGAGCCTTGAGTTTTAAACCCAAAAATTCAAATTGGTTGAAAAACGGAACGAGACAGACAGCAATCCAAACTACAAAAACAAGCATATCGGCTGTTACAGCTTTTCCTAACACAAGGTCAGGAAACCTATGCCAAAAGTAGAAACCTAGCACCAATACGATGACCGTCCACCAAAAGACTTTAAAATTATTACTGAAAAAATTCACCAATATCTCCAATTCGTATAACGCCCTGCTAAGGGGTGAGCAACGCAATACAAAAGCCGCCGCAAACCACCTTAATCACTAAAATCAACGCATAGTGAAAATGCCACGCGTTGCGAATCCCTCTTGAGCAGTTTGTTATGTTTGTTTTTCCAGTTTGAGCTCACCTGTCACTTTAGCCAATCGTAAAGCTACC
>NZ_MDAW01000081.1:0-413 GCF_002875385.1 Vibrio sp. 10N.222.52.B12
TTTACTCATCACCTTCAGTTGACTCGCTATAAACTGACAAGCGTATTTAAAGCTAATTTCATTCGGCATTCTTCCATGCTCAACCGCTGCCTGACTCGCTTCACGTCTTACTAAGTTATAACCAAGCAACAGCCCCCAGAGTTCTTGATAAACAAGGTCTACTGTTTTGCTGCGTAATACTAAGGAATTGTGTTGCATTGAGCTTTTGATATCACGATAACCCAATTCGATTTCCCAACGTTCGTGGTAGAGTTCGGCTACTGCGCTCGCGTCGTAGTTTGTTCTAGGAAGGGAGGTAAAAACGGTTTTCTGCTTACCTTGTACTTCGTAGGTCACCGCTCTGACTTGCCATTTCTCAGGTAAACTAGGGTTCTTTTTGCGAGCTTGCGGAGAGACTTTCATTTCGATGAGCA
>NZ_MDAW01000082.1:0-376 GCF_002875385.1 Vibrio sp. 10N.222.52.B12
GCAATACAAAAGCTACCGCACGGCGCCTTAATCACCATAAGCCACCGCATAGTAAAAATGCCACGCGTTACGAATCACTCTTAAGCAACTTGTTAGTACATGCGCTACTTCTATTTATGCGCTCCAAGATATTGAAAATTGAGATGATATGAAAGGCTTTGAACACTGAAGTGAGACGGGCAGCTACAAAACTTTACCCCGAATGAAAGACGAAAGTTGGCTAGAAGAAAAACGCACTGAACTGCCCGACTTTCACTTGCTTCAAATTAGAAAAGGATTCGATCCTCGCACTTCGACGGCAACACCAAAGAAAGGCAATTCTGACTCAGTAAAAACCACGAAGGAAAAGAAGCGCTAAAGAAATAGGCTAAGAGTT
>NZ_MDAW01000083.1:0-250 GCF_002875385.1 Vibrio sp. 10N.222.52.B12
CAGTGGCGATAGCACACGCTTCGAAAGCACCGACACATTGACCATCAAAGCGGTCGATACGGACAATAAAGAAGTCACGCAAACCACAACAGTGACTGCATTGGGTAAATGGAACGCGACGCTTGATGTCTCGGGTCTTAAAGACGGCAGCATTACGGTAACGGTGAACGGGACTAACGACTTGGGCGCACCAGCAAAAGAAGTGGGGACGACATTTACGTTGACGCAAACTAAGCCAACGGTGGACGAC
>NZ_MDAW01000084.1:0-1012 GCF_002875385.1 Vibrio sp. 10N.222.52.B12
CTTAAACCGATCTCAGGTTACCTAGTAAATACAAACTACGAATTGCTCGGGTCAGACGAAGTTGGTTGTGGTCATGACTTTTAAGCCAGACATGGTTAGCAGGACTTAATGCCAGTAATGAAGATATTTCATACCCATCTCGCTGTAATCCCCAAAACTCAAGTAAGAGGTCGAGAGCTTTTAAGTGAGCAACACGCAATTCTTCTGAATTAGCAAAAGCATCTCGATCTGCTTGAGTTACCAAAGGAGCATGTTGATTGAACTTAGTGCCCTCATCTATCGGGAAAAGAACTTGAATATACTTATGATCATGCTCCAGCCAGAAGTGGTTGTAAGCTAACAACTGCTCTACATTGCGACCAAATTTATCTGGAGCTTTGCCAGATATGAAACGAGCAATTTCACTCATTTTAAATCCTGCTAATTGTTATTTTTATCTTTGCGCACTAACGCCCAATTAAGTTGTGAGCAACGCTGCCACCTTACTCAAACACTGCACTGTAATCACTAAACCAATTGAAACCGAAAGTGCCGAGCGTTGCGAATCAGCTTGAATTGTTTGTTAGGCAAGATTTCCGAATGCTCACTAACTTGATTTGATACAGGATACCTTAAACATTATAAGCAACCAATCACCCACCGACTTTTTGTGACTCAAGAACCACTGAAATCACTATGTCATAGCCGAGGCTTCAACAACCACGAAATGCAGCTTTTCAGCGACAAAGTAGCTTTTGAGCCTGATAGACTTAAAGCTGAGGGCTAGTCACAAAAACGAAAGCGTCGATTAACTTGCCCTTTCCACACTTTAAGCCAGTGAAATTCACCACCCACCAACACTGAGAACCAATGAGGCAACCCACGAACTTTGGCATGTTTTACGGTTGGAGATATTCCAGAATTTGAGCCGACAATACGTAATTGCCGACTAAGAAAGACAGATAGCTAGAGAGGACAAAGAAAATAGAAATGAGAAACTCACCGTACCTTGCCTAACGCCTTGCTAAGGTGT
>NZ_MDAW01000085.1:0-218 GCF_002875385.1 Vibrio sp. 10N.222.52.B12
CACTAAATTCAACGCATAGTAAAAATGCCACGCGTTGCGAATCCCTCTTGAACAGTTTGTTAGTGCGCTTTTTCAGCGCTCCCCTAACCTTTAAGCGCGTTACGCCAATACTCGACCGTTTTATCTGAAACCAAGCCTGTTTCTCTTGCTGCTGCCACTAGAAAGTCACACAAGTTAGTTGCTATCTGTTCATTACCTAACCTGAACTCGGGATAAAA
>NZ_MDAW01000086.1:0-484 GCF_002875385.1 Vibrio sp. 10N.222.52.B12
GCGTTATGTGTAATTTTGGTTTCTACATCATAATTGAACGTAAGTTGATGTATTTGCTGAACTAACATTGCTTCTTCGCCTCTGTCATGGTTATCTAAAGGAATAAGGCTATATAACCACAGGGATGTTTTATGAATTCTATATACGGTTCAGTGATGATATGGGCAGTTTTTATCGTCTGGTTAACTCCATTTGTATTAGTTTTAAAATCCAATAAAACCACAGGTCGGGAAAAGCTCGCTTGGGTACTTACCATACTCTTTGTTTCTTGGTTTGCTTGGGTTATCTATATGGTTATTGCACCTATCAAACCTAAAGTTGATGGTTAGCAAACTAATGGTGAGGGCGAGCAAAAATTTCACATAACAAACTGCTTAAGAGGGATTCGCAACGCGTGGCATTTTTACTATGCGTTGATTTTTGGTGATTTAGGTGGTTTGCAGCGGCTTCGGTATTGCGTTGCTCACCCCTTAGCAGGGCGTTA
>NZ_MDAW01000087.1:0-2120 GCF_002875385.1 Vibrio sp. 10N.222.52.B12
GGGGCGGACCATACATTTTTGATTGCTCAAATCTTATACAGTTGTTTTTGTTCTTTAAATCAAAAGCAAAGGTAAAACATGGAAGTTTTGAAGCGTTGGTTCATCGCCCTTTCTTTGGGGCTTGTGTTATCGGCATGCGGAGGGGGGACGGCTCCTCTGTAGACAACAACTCCGCGTATGTTCCTGCGGAAAAAGTACAATACAATATCTTTTCCAATATCACTGGCGTCAGCTATCCCTACGACATCTACTTGCCAGAAAACTATGAAGAGCGCACAACATCTTTGCCCGTTATCTACGTTTCCGACGGTAATGGGACGGGTCAGGGGTTTGGTAACCTTATCGCCAATGCCGAACTCGATGTCATTCTAATCGCCATTCATGAAGGTCCTCCTGGACGCAGAAATATTGATTATTTGCCACCAGGGGTCGATGACTTCTACCTTTTCTTAACCCAAGAACTCATCCCAGTTGTCGAAGCCGAATACGATATCGATCCAAATGAACGCACACTGGCTGGACATTCATTTGGAGGCGCAAAAACAGCACATATCATGGTATCAGAAGATATTGGGAGCCAGTTTTTCAAGAATTTTATTATCGCCGACGGTTCGTTCTGGCGTATTGAAGACACCATCTATCCTTTGGAAGAGGAACGTTATAAGGCTTCGCCATGGTTAGAAGTCACCGCTATATTCAGCTCAACACACATAGGAAATCACCCCTCCGTTGAGGCTTTCTATAAACATATACAAACCAAGAACTACATGGGTTTCAATTTACCGACTCTTATCGAGTATAAAAATTTAGATCATGGAAAAATGTGGTATCACACCTACAGGGACAGCCTCCCAATCTTGTTTCCAAAAGAAGAAATTTAAGACCATCAAAATAAGTCAGTGGTAGCCAGATTCGGAACTGGCGTTGCATTTCTGGTTGATCTCATCCTTGGTTTAATCCACTGTTAGCGCAACAATTAATCAATGGGGCGCTAGACCTCGACCAAGGATGTATTATGACTGCAGCCAGTTTTTTTCGCTTACTTTGTCTCGCTGCTATTTGGGGTGGCTCGTTTCTGTTTATGCGAGTCGCCGCTAATACGTTCAGACCGGCTTACTTAATCGAGTTTCGTGTTGCATTTGCGGCAATAGCATTGCTCTTGATAGCTTTCTATCTCAAAAAGAAACTTGCCTTCACAAAGCACATTAAGCACTTTTTCATTATTGGCTTATTTAATAGCGCCGTGCCCTTTCTGCTTTTTGCTTACGCTGCTCAAACACTTAATGCGTCGACCTTAGCCATTCTCAACTCAACCGCACCGATATGGGGCGCATTAATTGGTTTTGTTTGGTATCGCAGCCCTTTAACGGCAAAAGCCATTCTAGGTATGATGATTGGTATTGGCGGTGTCGCTGTACTTGTCGGTTTGGATTCTTCAATCATCGGCAGAGAGGCTACCCTCCCTATTGGGGCAAGCTTAATGGCTTCTTTCAGCTATGGGATTGCAACCAACTACACTAAAAATGCACCACAAGTCCCAGCTTTTGACAACGCACACGGCAGTATGTGGGCAGCGGTTATTTGGGTACTTCCACTACTGCCATTTTTACCAATGCGTGCAGAGCCAACCAGCATAGAGTGGAGCTCTGTGGTTGCTCTCGGTGTGGTTTGTACCGGTTTGGCTTATTTGCTTTACTTCCGCCTAGTTTCTGAAATTGGCCCTGCTTCGGCTCTCACCGTCACTTTCCTTGTGCCCGTTTTTGGCATTCTATGGGGCTACCTAGTTTTGGATGAGCCAGTCGGTTTCAACACCATCATAGGGACCATTCTGGTGCTAAGCGGGACAATGTTGGTAACAGGCTTCTCTCCTGCTGCAATGCTGGCGAAACGAAAAGAGAAAGTCGCTTAACCGCTTTTAGGCGTCATAGAATCAATTAAGGCCGCTGTTCAAGCGCAATGTAGATCAGATAAGGATCGGTTGACCGATCCTTCTGCTGAGAGATAATCGGAAGCCTGTTTCTAGGCTTCCGATTTTTTATGTCTATCCAAAACTGTTTTGCCGATTTCCTCGAAGAAAATCCTGTTGATGTAGCTCAACTCACTACTTTCTCTGAACATAT
>NZ_MDAW01000088.1:0-398 GCF_002875385.1 Vibrio sp. 10N.222.52.B12
GGGTTGCAAGCACATACCCCAACATTCAACCTCAAACCAGCAACCCCACCTAACCTCCCCTTGGGTCAAACTCCGAAGCTCTCAACACACAGAGCTCAAAGGGGAGGAACGGGTTCTGCACTCACGGAGAGTTCAATTCACAACGCGCTGAAAACAGATTCTGAATACTCGCTTAGGCTCCTTCAGAATGACGCTGTTCGTTTCACGTTCTCTCACCGTCATTCCCGCGAACCTAGGTGAGACTGGGAATCTACTCATAACAAACTCGATCGAAAATGATTAGCAAGAACACGAACAAACAAAAGGTGAAAGAAGGTTGCAAACACATAACCCAACATTCAACCTCAAACCAACAACCCCACCTAACCTCCCCTTGTATCAAACTCCGAAGCTCTCAA
>NZ_MDAW01000089.1:0-299 GCF_002875385.1 Vibrio sp. 10N.222.52.B12
TTAGAGCTTAGAGGTTGATATGGAAGTGTTGAACAAGAAGTCTTAAATCTCTAATCAATCACTCGAGTATGGGTTAAGTCTTAAAGTGATAGACGCCGAAAGTGTATTAATAATAACCAACAAAAGTCTTGGAAGTATGTTAGCATGGTTGCTCACCCTACCGCTTAGTAGGGACTTCTTTTCTTTTCCGAACTCACATCTCGGCACTCCTTAGTAGCCCCCCCTAAGCCTTACTGCAGGCTTTAATTATGTCAATTTCAACTAGAAAGCTAAGAAACATCTTTCAATTAACTAGAACC
>NZ_MDAW01000090.1:0-474 GCF_002875385.1 Vibrio sp. 10N.222.52.B12
TTCAGTGTGTTGTTATGTTGCCTTGTGAATTGAATTATCTGCGAATACAGAACCCGTCCTCCCCTTTGAGCTCGTTGCTTTGAGAGTTTCGGAGTTTGATACAAGGGGAGGTTAGGTGGGGTTGGTGCTTTGATGCTGAATGCTGGGTTCTGTGCTTGCAACCCCCTCCAACTCCCCCTTTTCTCGACTTGAGTTGCTAAGCATTTGGATGTGGTGTTCAAGGGGGAGAGCTGTTCGTTTCTGCTTTGAGTTCAGTGCTTTCCTATCGTCATTCTGAAGGAGCCTAAGCGAGTATTCTGAATCTACTTTCAGCGCGTTGTGATGTTGCATTGTGAACTGAACTATCTACGAATACAGAACCAGTTCCTCCCCTTTGAGCTCGGAGTGTTGAGAGCTTTAGAGTTTGATACAAGGGGAGGTTAGGTGGGGTTGTTGGTTTGAGGTTCAACGTTGGGGGGTATGTGCTTACAACCC
>NZ_MDAW01000091.1:0-1239 GCF_002875385.1 Vibrio sp. 10N.222.52.B12
CCGATTTACGCAACAAAGCCCTCGGACGCAAAACTAAGGCAAAGTTTGATTACATTCGAACGAGTCCTCCACGAGATATGGAGGCTGTATGGGATTTAAAAATATACAATAAAAATGGAATTGAGTTCGTTGATTGTAAATCCGGAGGGCTATCTCTCTTCAATTATCGAAACCCTCGTTTTGGTACGTTGTGGTGGAAGATTCCACAACATACTAAAATGCCAAATGGTTTGCATGTTTCGTTGGACGAAGGTGGAAGTAAAGGGAAGCATCATTTCACAATTCGTCCGCTTCAAGATATGCCTCTTAGTTTATATTTGACAAAATTACAGCAGTTAGAATCTAGTGCCAGACCATGTTTTATTAATTCTCCAAACTCACAGGTAGGTTGAAATGTTCAATGAAAAAGAGCTCCGTTATATCAAGCTGTGCTTAAAAGAAAAACTAGAAAGAGAGCATGCTCTGTTATCCCAATTGGACGAAGACAGTGATGAGTATATGGAAAAAGCAAATGATCTTATGGTACTAGACTCTTTGATCGCCAAGCTTAGCCAATAGGCAAACATAACAAAGCATTTAAGAGTGATTCCCAACGCTTGGCATTTTTCATTCCATCGTTGGGTTTCGTGTTTACGGTGGTATGGTTAGGTTTCGTGGTCGCGTTCCTCACACCTTAATGCGGCGTTAGTCGCCAGAAAAAGCTAGCAATCAAAATCATGTTTCTGACCTAAAAATTTGGCAGTAGTTTGTTTGGTACACAGATCTATCGTCAATGGTCAAAACTCAGTTTTAACGGTTTTAAGTCCAAAATTTTGCAAGTGTCCTCACGGTTGTTTTGTTCTTTGGTGCTGACAGAGCAGGGTAATCGAGAATTTGTTTTTGGTTGTAACTCTGCTCGTTGAGTTTGTTGGTTCAAAAGCAGATCTACTCGCTGAAAAGTCGTCTTCTCTGGTGTTTTAAGTTCCACGTGGTTTCAGTGGCTTTGTTGCAAGTCCGCACTGTGAGATTGGCTTTCCAAAAGCGCTTTTTGGTGTTGTCAGTCCGTTTTCTGCGGCGTTGTTTGTTCCAAGTGGTTTCATTGAATAGCCGCTTTGAGACTACGCCTGACTTAAATGCATCAAAGCACATAAAGTTTGTTGTTCGCAAAGTTTAGTTCGGCTTAAAATTGTCGCTCGGTGCCTCGCGACTAACAAACTGCTCAAGAGGGATTCGCAACGCGTGGCATTTTCACTATGCGTT
>NZ_MDAW01000092.1:0-875 GCF_002875385.1 Vibrio sp. 10N.222.52.B12
TTTTACTATTGATGATTTTTCCAGAAGCTTCCTGAGTAGTTTTAATTTTTCTTGCTTATTCATTCTATTTTCCTAGCTTATAACGCCCTGTTAAGGTGTGAGCAACGCAATACCGAAGCCGCTGCATACCACCTTAAACACTAAACACAACGCATAGTAAAAATGCCACGCGTTGCGAATCGCTCTTAAACAGTTTGTTAAAGGTACAATGTTCGTTAAAAAATTAACTAGATGAAGCAAAAAATAAGGCAAAAAACAGCAATCCAACACAAGTATATGCAAACTGTTTATATCGTTTCTTAGCCAAATCACGCTGACAAAGCTCGAAATTCGCCTCTGATAATTTTCGCTTATAGTACCCCGCTAGATCTTCTGCTTCAGCAAGGCTACCCTCAAGTTCAGTTATACGTTTTTTTGCTATTGATTCAGCAACTTTCAAGTCATCATAATGTTCTTCTCGAAGTCGAGAGTTTTCAATCAAAGCATCAGAGTAGAGTTTTTCTTGCTTAGAACTATCAAGCTCTAGAGACGATAATTGACTCGACAAACTATCAACTTCTGAAGTCAATTTCTTAATTTTAGCTAATAGCAATTCTTGCTGGCACTCTAACTCTTCATTCTTTTTTTGTTCAGCGCGTAGTTCAAACTTTTGGTCGGATATCTTATCGACCAGGCTATAAAAGCCTGAAGATCCTGTATCTACTGGGTTTACCACACTATATTGTCCTGACATGAAGAATCTCTTAGTACATATATAAACTGCATATTATACCAAGGCAAGACGACAAACTTTAATTACTTTAACTATTCGTCACGATTAATAAATTAGCTCAGAGCGTCTACAAATTGTACCTTTAACGCCCTGTTAAGGTGTG
>NZ_MDAW01000093.1:0-357 GCF_002875385.1 Vibrio sp. 10N.222.52.B12
CGTTATCGACTCTTTAACTCGATAAGCGGCTTCTTCACTATGAACGTAGATTTGGCAGTCGTCTGCATATCGACAGAACTTATGCCCTCTGCGCTCTAACTCTTTATCCAGTTCATCTAATACGATATTGGATAGCAACGGGGATAATGGTCCACCCTGTGGTGTCCCTCTTTGTCTCTGTTCAACCATCCCGTTTCGCATTATGCCTGCCTGTAGATATGACCTGATGAGCTTCAACACTCGTTTATCACTGATGTCCTGTGACAGTCTGTACATCAGTCTATCGTGATTCACTGTGTCGAAGTATTTCGCTAGGTCGATATCTACAACATAACCTCGACCTTCTCGGATGTAATG
>NZ_MDAW01000094.1:0-10741 GCF_002875385.1 Vibrio sp. 10N.222.52.B12
CCCCTTAACAGGGCGTTATGTACTTGGAGAAAAATATGGATTTTCTCGTAGGTGTAGACCTTCAGGATTCATTTGTTTTGGGTTGGCACTACAATGATCAAACTCTTGAAATTGAACTAGAGTTTAGCATCTGGCCTGAGTCTAAATATTATGAAGCTCCAAAAATAGGTGAGCATACTTGCTATCGTTCGGGGTCTCTTCTTTTTGAGGGTGTCTTGAGTATTAATGGGCTCTTGAATCAAAATGATATACAGCCGACCATAGACCTTGACGGTTCAAAAGACTACGGAAACATCGACTACTTTGAAAAGAACCAATCATATTTCAAGGTTGCAGGTGGCTTTGGGAACATAGAATTTGAAAGCTCAGGTGTTCATTTTAAACTACGTACATAACAAACTGTTCAAGAGGGATTCGCAACGCGTGGCATTTTTACTATGCGTTGGTTTTAGTGATTAAGGTGGAATGCAGCGGCTTCGGTATTGCGTTGCTCACCCCTTAACAGGGCGTTATGCCAAAATGCTCTATGGGATATATAGAGAGTACACTATTGAACCTAATATTAAGGAAATAAACAAAATGTTTATTAGATTAAAGCGTAATTTTTGGTAAAAGTCTTTTTGTTTTCTATAGTGTTTTATGACTAAAATGCTTGATATTATAGGGACTAATATCAAAGGTTTTCTTAGGGCAATATCTAAGATCATTGAATTCATGATGTAAGTTGTATCACCAAGCATTTCATTGCTAAGTGTCGTAAAGTGATTACGAGAGAGTATTAGAAAGCAATAACCTCCCAAAAGAAAAATAGTTGCAAATAGCAATAAATTGTTTATGAAGTTTAATGTTTTATTTTTTACAGTTTTTAAATATTGCGACATCAGAAATTCCTACTTAGAGCTTTCAGTTTTCATAGCTCTAATCTGCCCCCTAATTTTAGTTGAGGCTAACTGGTAAGCATCTATTTTTATATTGAATTTATCTATGGCAGATTTCGCATTGCCAATTTTATCAATTACCTTCAAAGTCACGTCACCTTTACTTGAGCCGAAGGATGTTCCTTTTACCTCGACGTCTACGTGACTTCCAAGAAAGTTTTCGTACTGTAATAATTTTTTAGCTGATTCACTTTCTACTGTCATCCACTCCGTTTGAGCATGACCAAATATTAAAGTACTTGATTCTCCACCGACAGATAAGTAGTCAGCGACTCCATATAAGCGCGTTGGAGCATTACCATCATTAGGTTTTGTTTCTATATAGCAGCCAGATATTAAATTGACACCGATCGGTAGCTTGGGGATACCTGCGCCTAAACCACTAATAGTAATTCTAACTTTCATTAATACTTTCCTAAATTTCATCTCATTATGGGTGTTGTAGCATATTGAGGCTTTGTGTCGTTCTTTAGTTCCCAGCTAAGCGAGTGGACTCTCAAATTTACTATTGATCCCATGTAATAAAAGATGTTGAAAAGTTTGCGAGCTCCCGCTTTTGGCATAACAAAGCGTTTAAGAGTGATTCTCAACGCTTGGCATTTTTAGTTTGTATCAGCTTTAGTGTTTACGGCACAATAGTTTAGATTAGGTGGTAGCGTTGCTCACACCTTAACGCGGCGTTAAATTTCAAATTGACATAGGTGTCAGAATGTTAGAAACAAGAAATGTATTTATAGATACGCAGTATTTCGTAAAAAGTAATTATAATTTTGAATCTATCTCTTTTTTATCGTTGAAAGAGCTTTGTCAAAAGGAAGAATTGCGCTACCTGATGACCAGTGTAGTCGAAAGAGAGGTTGAAAATAAAATTGAACTCTCCATTAAGGAAGCGCTGGGGTCACTTCAGTCTTTTAAAAGAAAAGCTCATATCCTGTCCACAATAGACGACCCAAGTTTGTCTTCCTTGTTTGCTGATGTTCGAGAAGAGGATGTATATGGTAAGGCAAACGAAGTTTTCCATAGCTTCAATACAGAATGTAAGTATGAATATGTTGAAGCAGATCAAATAGACCCTGAAAAATTATTAGAGCTCTACTTTGAGAAAAAGGCTCCTTTCGGTGACGGTAAGAAAAAGTCTGAGTTTCCCGATGCAATTTCTTTATTGTCTCTAGAGACATATCTAGAGGAAAGCGAAAAGCTGTACGTCATTTCAGATGATAAAGATCTCAAAGCATATTGTGAGGGAAATGAAAGACTTATAGCAGTTGATAGTTTAGAAAAGCTACTTGATATTTATAACCTCCATACAAATGCTCGAACGGAAAAAGTAAAGCAATTTATCGAATCAAAGACAGACGAGATCAAAGCGCAGGTTTCAGATTATATCTCTGGTAGTGACGTATATAATAGCTCCAGTTGGGAAGACGCTGAGGTTGACAGTTTTTCGGTTTCAGAAGTTGGTGATTTTGAAATCAACGTTGTTCATGTAAGCGACGAAGAGTGTCAGCTGGCTTTAGACTTAACCATTGAGCTAGATGTGACAGTTATCGGTCCAGACTTTTCCAACGGTGTTTACGACAAAGAAGATGGGCATTTCTATTCGTTCGGTTCAACCACAAGGGAAGAGGTAATTCCTTTTGACTTTATTTGTGAGCTTAACTTGAGCTATGAGTTTGTCGGAGGGGAGTTAGAAGACGTCGAAATCGTAGACTTATACATACCTAAGGCGCATAGCATTGAGGTAAATGTTGAAGAGCATGACCAGTCAGAATGGTATTAGTTGAAATTTAACAAACTGTTTAAGAGTGATTCGCAACGCGTGGCATTTTTACTATGCGTTGCGTTTAGTGTTTAAGGTGGTATGCGGCGGCATCGGTATTGCGTTGCTCACACCTTAACAGGGCGTTAGTTTGCAAGAGGAAAAACGCAGCAATATCGCAAGATCTAGTGTTAAAAGTTCAAAGTCGAAATCGTCGTATCGGCGTTCAATTTCAGTGTTAACTCACGTGGTGAAAATCCAAAAGTGACATCGTTTCAATGGTTGATTTGTTCTTTGGTGCGGTGACTTTTGGGTTCTCTGAGTCGAACTTTTTCGCTGAAACTCTGCTCGTTGAGTTTGTCGATACAAAAGCCGATTTACTTGCTGCAAGGACGTTTTCTTTGGTGTGGTAAGTTCACGTGGTTTCAGTGACTTTGTTGAAAGTCCGCATTGCGAGATTGTTTTTCCAAAAGCTCTTTTTGGTGTTGTGAGTTCGTTTTCTGCGTCGTTGTTTGTTCCACGTGGTTTCATTGACTAGCCGTTTTTAGACTACGCCTGACTTAAATGCATCAAAGCACATAAAGTTTGTTGTTTGCAAAGTTTAAAATAACGTAAAATCAACGCTTTGGGTTTGCAAACTAACAAACTGCTCAAGAGGGATTCACAACGCGTGGCATTTTTACTATGCGTTGAATTTAGTGATTAAGGTGGTTTGCGGCGGCTTCGGTATTGCGTTGCTCACCCCTTAGCAGGGCGTTATATGAATGGGAGACATTTTCGAAAGTGAAAAAAGAACAAAGTTACAACAATCTGTACAAGAAGATCGATGCAACATCAAAAACTAGGTTTCACGCGTCAAGGCGCTTGAAGGGACATGCGAAGTTTTCGACTTACTCGGTAGTATTAATTTCTCTAGCTCTTATTTTAATCTCACTGATGCAAGCTTATGAATTGGGCAATAACATTAATAGTGAGCTCGTAGGTTTAATACAAGTTTTCTCCTCTGTGTCTGTATTGGTTTATTCACTTCTAATTGATAAAAATGATTACTCTAACTTAGCTGAAAAGATGTACTCCTGTGCTGCCCAATTAGGCGAACTTAAGCAAGAAATATATCCAATGCTCGACAAAAAATTCGAAGAGAAGGACTATCAGAAGTATCGAGTAGAATACAACCGCATTTTGAAACTCTACGAAACTCATTCTACTAATGACTTCCGTGCAGATTATTTGCGAGCTCAGTTAGACATGCCTGAGCATTACCCTATGAAATGGCCGCAAAGGAAAAAGGTTCAGTCTCAAGTCGTTTGGGCTCTTTTCTGGAACCACCTTTCTTACATTACACTCATCCTAATTTTGGGGTATGTGGTCTGTTGGCTTTGGTTTGGCTAATTCATATAACAAGCAATTTAAGAGGGATTCACAACGCTTGGCACTTTTGCTTCTACTTCAAATTTAGTGTTTGCGGTACAATGCATTAGGTTGGGTGGTGGCGTTGTTCACCCCTTAATTGGGCGTTATGTGCTTTGGGAGAAAATGGAAATGGATATTCCCGATAGATTCAAAAATGTAAGATACGTTTCATCCCGCATTCCGGGTTGCAAAGATGATTCAGACTTAACGCTTGGAGCTAACTGCCAGGTCTTTGCTTATAACCTGCTCAGAGACTTCGGTCTAAATCCACCTAACTACCGTTCTAGTGAACTGTGGGATGACTCGGAGTTTAGTGAGGTGGTTACTGAGTTTAAGCCGTTAGATATCATGATGTATAACGACTCTACAGACTCATATGGAGCACATGTTGGCGTATATGCTGGTAATGGAATTGTCTATCATCTTTCTTTATCCAACGGTGTGCCTAAGTTTGAGCGTCACTTGGACTTGCTTCAACAAAGTAAATATCGGTTTTTTATTGGTGCCAAGCGTGTAAAAAAGTTTGGTGTATAACGTAAGCACGCACATAACAAACTGTTCAAGAGGGATTCGCAACGCGTGGCATTTTCTCTATGCGTTGAGTTTAGTGATTAAGGTGGTATGCGGCGGCTTTTGTATTGCGTTACTCACCCCTTAACAGGGCGTTAGTACGGGTTTGACATCAAAGGTCATAAGTTTTGGTGTTTATCTGTTTTTGCGCTCGTCTTTACACCTTTCAGTTTGTACCTTTCACGTTCTTTCCGGTGGCACTATATGCGGAGTGTTCGCTTTGATTTCACCGTTTACGGCTTCTAACTCTTAGTCTATTTCTTTGGTGCTTCTTCATTTTCGTGGTGGCTTTTGAGAGAACCTTGATTACTTTTGGTGTGGCTGTTGAAGTACGAGGAAAGAATCCTTTTCTAATTTGAAGCCAGTAAAAGTAGGGGAGTTCAGTGCGTTTTTCTTCTAGCCAACTCTCGTCTCTTAACCGAGTTTAAGTTTTGTAGCTGCCCGTCTCACTTCAGTGTTCAAAGCCTTTCATATTATGCCACTTTTCAATATCTTGGAGCGCATAAATAGAAGTAGCGCATGTACTAACAAATTGCTTAAGAGTGATTCGTAACGCGTGGCATTTTTACATTGCGGTGGCTTATGTGATTAAGGCGCTGTGCGGTAGCTTTTGTGTTGCGTTACTCACACCTTAGCAAGGCGTTAGAATTTTAATAGAATTAGGTGATCAAATGGCATTAGATAGTTGGAATAATATTGATAAGTTTACTCAAGAATGTGAAGAATACTATTGTGCATTCTTGGATATACTTGGTTATAAGAATAAATCGGATGAGTTTTTTAATGAGTCATTTAATTTATATGGTAGGTTCGAGAGAGCTCTTTCTGTGTCAATCGATATGTGGGAAACGGTTGGGCAAACTGGATTGGCTAATACGAGTGAGCTGGGAGTAAAGTTTTTCTCGGATAGTATTGTTGTAACACATCCTAAAAAAAGAAATGAAGTTGACGCTTTATATAATGTTCTGATGTTCTGTAGAGTTCTAGCTACCCACCTTAGTTTTGAAGGTTTATTTGTGCGAGGTGGAATATCCGTAGGGGATCACGTAGAGAAAAACAATACAAAATTTTCATTTCTATCATCTAAAGCTTTAGAAAAAGCTTATAAACTAGAGTCTGAAAAAGCTGTAACTCCACGAATCCTAATTGACGAAAATGTAGTTAAAGATGCAAAAGGTCATACTTTAAGTTTGATTATAAAGGATAGAAATGAATATATGCTTCACTTTGCCCCTCAACTGATAAATGATCAGGGTGATAATCAGAGCGTAGTAAAAAAGGAAATGAAAGATATATATAGAATCTATAAGTATGAGTCTAACCAAAAAGTGAAGGAAAAGTATCAATGGTTACTTAGCTACTATTATTGGACTCTAACTACGACGCCTAATATCATTATTCGTGATTTTGAAAAATTCAAAGTTGGTGATGTGGACTCTTTCGAGAAAGTAGAAAAATTCTAACAAACTGTTTAAGAGTGATTCGCAACGCGTGGCATTTTTACTATGCGTTGCGTTTAGTGTTTAAGGTGGTATGCAGCGGCATCGGTATTGCGTTGCTCACACCTTAACAGGGCGTTAGTCGCCAGAAAAAGCTAGCAATCAAAATCATGTTTCTGAGCTTAAAATTTGACAGCTGTTTGCTTGGTACATCGACTAATCGTAGATCATTAGAGCTTAGTTCTAGCTGTTTTAAGTCCAGAGTTTTGTACCTGTCCTAGCGGTTGTTTTGTTCTTTGGTGCTTACAGAGTAGGGCAATCGAGAGTCTATTTTTGGTTGCAACTCCGCTCGGTGAGTTTGTCGGTACAACAGCCGATTTACTCGCTGAAATGAAGTTTTCTCTGGTGTTGTAAATTCCACGTGGTTTCAGTGACTTCGTTGAAAGTCCGCACTGTGAGATTAGCTTTTCAAAAGCGCCTTTTGGTGTTGTCAGTTCTTTTTCTGCGGCGTTGTTTGTTCCAAGTGGTTTCATTGAGTAGCCGCTTTGAGACTACGCCTGACTCAAATGCATCAGAGCACATAAAGTTTGTTGTTCGCAAAGTTTAGTTCGGCTTAAAATTGTCGCTCGGTGCCTCGCGACTAACAAGCTGTTTAAGAGTGATTCGCAACGCGTGGCATTTTNNNNGTGTTTAAGGTGGTATGCGGGAGCTTCGGTATTGCGTTGCTCACACCTTAACAGAGCGTTAAATGCACATTGGATTGGTAAGGCTTATGAGAGAAGTTCAAAGGATAAAGTTGATTAAAGCTGGAATAGGAAAGGCTCAGAAGGCATCAAATCGCCGTGAATATTCCTGTATGGAAATTGGCTGTAAAGAAAAAGCAATAAAGTCCCATTCTCAACAAAAGAAGTGCCAACTTGACTCAATTGCTGAGGATGGGTGGGTATATAGTGTAGAGAAGGGGCTTTATAATATTTTTTCCGGAAAGCCACGAGAACTACTTGTTAAAAAAACCATAACTGAATCGTCTAGGTACAAAGGTTATTGTAACAGTCACGATACAGAGATTTTTTCTCCTATAGAAAATGAAAGTCTGGATGTTACTGATGCTTATCACAACTACCTTTTGTTGCTTCGGAGTGTTAGTTATGAATCTGCAAACAAAAGGGACTCCTACCTTAGGCAAATCGATACCCTCAAGCAAATTGGGGAGCTGATGCATCCCCAAGGTCGAAGTGGTTATGAAGCTTCGACCGCAGGTATTAAATTATTTTTAGATAAAGATTCGCCATATTATTTCCAAAGACTAAAGGAAATAGATGAAGCAAACAGTTATAGTGATAGCGTTACTTTCCGTTCTTTCGAACTTCACGGGAATTTAGGTGTGTCGTGTACAACTTGCTTTTCTCCTCTACGTGAAAAGCATTCTGAATGGATGACTGAGCATTTTGAATCCCCTCAACCTTTTATTGCTCTCAGTATTGTGCCATCGCAAAATCGAACATTAGTTTCATTCTGCTGGTTTGCTGAGTTCGATGAGCTTTGCTCGGATTTTAAAAACTTAGTAAACGATGAGAAATTGATCTCTATTCTTAATATGTATGCATTTACCGAATCCGAAGACGTATGTATCAGCCCCTCTTTATGGGAAAAATTAAGCGTTGAAGATCGACAAAATATCTATAGGCATATGGGAAATAGTGATTCTTTGCCTAACGCAGAAGATGTGCCTTTAGTCATGCGCACATGATGCATTTAACAAACTGTTTAAGAGTGATTCGCAACGCTTGGCATTTTTACTATGCGTTGCGTTTGGTGTTTAAGGTGGTATGCGGCGGCTTTGGTATTGCGTTGCTCACACCTTAACAGGGCGTTATGTGAACAAAACTGAGATTGATGTCGAGTTTATGAAAATATGATGCTCGACAGTTTCTGAACTGGAACAAATACTACTTCAAATCATAAACTTGGAGCGTCAGCATTGTGAGGTTTGTTTTAGTTGCACTAACACTGAACCATTTCATTTACTTATATTTCGAGTACTTTATCGACGGTGTAATGAGTAACCCTAGCGAAGCAGGCCAAGCTCCTGGGTATGGGATGGTTTACTCATTGTTGCTCTTTCCTTTCCAGCTTTTTCTAGAACTAGTATTAATTGTCGCTTTGCTGTACCAAACTTTAATAGTTCGTCAATGGAAAGGGAGCATATGGTACTGGTCTCCTTTTTATTAACGTTGCTTCTGATCCTAGATATTGGATACTGAGTTTGCATGTTCACATAACAAATTGTTCAAGAGGGATTCGCAACGCGTGGCATTTTTACTATGCGTTGGTTTTGGTGATTAAGGTTGTATGCGGCGGCTTTGGTATTGCGTTGCTCACCCCTTAACAAGGCGTTAGAGAGATAGAAGGGTTATTATGAATTTTCAGCATTTATCATTTGCTTTGATTTGGTGTTTTGGTTTGGTTTTACTCATTTTTATACCTAGTCACAGCCTATCACTTCCATTATCTGTGAAAGGATTATTTTCTTGGATTGGAATTATCATCCTGTTGTTTTTAGTTCTAAAAAACGTATGGAAAGCCAAAGCGAACGAGTACAAAGAGTACAAAGAGTTTTACTTCTATTTAAAAGGAAAAATCCCTTTTATCGGCAAGGAATTAGTTGAAAGTAAAGCCTCCATTAATTTATCGTTATCTGGTGCGATTTGTTGGTTTTTAATACTAATATTTAAGGATGGATTTTTATCTTTCCCTCTATTCATTGTGGGTTCTATCCTGATTATTTGGGGGCTCTCTTTGTTTTTAGAAGATAATGGAATATATAAATTCACTGAGTCGAAACTGTCAAATAAATGGGTTCTAGGTTCTTTAATTGCATCATTGACATTCTGGGCTAGTTTCAAAAGTGCAGGACAGATTAATAACGTCTTTGGCATCGATCCTTCGCTTTTCCCATTTACATTAGCAGCAATGACAGTATACAACATTGCATTGTTTGTATTTTTACTTATGATCCCTGTGTTTTTGATGACGTCATTATATATGGTATTGAAAACAGTCTATGGATTAATAACTAAAAATCACCACAGTGAACTTACGATTTTTCCTATTATCATTGTGTTTAGTGCATATGCGTCAATGACCGGTTTGTTAATGCTTGACACCAAAAATCAGAAAAAGACTGTAAAGTCAGTGGCATACAGAACAGACTATAATTCTAAGCATCTTTGTGATGTTGAATGGCTAAAGGGTGAACCAGTTATTTTCGTGGGTCCCAATTCAAACTATGTTCTTGGACGCTCTGAAAGCAACAAAGAACTGCAAGTGATACAAAAGTGCTTATCTCTCTAACAAACTGTTTAAGAGTGATTCGCAACGCGTGGCATTTTTACTATGCGTTGGTTTTAGTGTTTAAGGCGGTATGCGGCGGCTTCGGTATTGCGTTGCTCACACCTTAACAGGGCGTTATGCGTCAGGGCTAAAATTGGACTAATAATATGAAGTAATTTCATGGTATGTTTGCCGCCTAACATCTATTAACGGGAAATTTCATGTTAAATCGTGGCGCATTATTACTCCGATATACTCAAGAAGCAGTGGATTGGTTGAACAAAGTTGATCCAACTGGAGTTTCTGACTTGACGGTAGAGTCTGCAAATGAAGATCGCACTGTATATTTAGTAAGTAGTGAAGTCGCTGATTCACCTGATACAGTCAAAGAGTGGGTGAAATTGAACTGCGATGTACTTTTTGAGGGTGAACTGTTTGATTGGTATGTAGACCAATCACTTTGGCCGCAAAAACGTAACTGGGCGTTGTTTCAAAAGTGGTTCAAAATCGAGTGCCACTCAGTCATTGAAGATACCATGTTAGGCTCTCCGATCGTGGATGAAGACGCATAACAAAGCGTTTAAGACAGATTCCCAACGCCTGGCATTTTTAGTGCTATCGTTGGGTTTTGTGTTTACGGTGCTGTAGTTAGGTTTTGTGGTAGCGTTGCTCACTACTTAACGCGGCGTTATATCACCCACAATGATGTTAAACAGGATTCATTTATGACGACAAGTCAAAATCATAAATATACTCAGTTAAAGTGGTTGTACTCAGCTTTGAGTGGTTTATGTGCAGCATACTTCTTAGCTCTCTTTAGTGGAGGTGCCAGCTTAGAAAACTCAGTTTTGCTCCAGCTTGCCACATTGTGTTTTTCAATTTGTTTGCCGGTTTTCACGACTTTTGCTTTTGCTCATGTGTATATGTATGAACTGGATGCATCCGTTGAAGTTTGCGATGAGGCTCTTAACGAACCTTGGGTTAACCGAATTACCATCGGTAGTTTTGGGTGTCTGGTGTCGGCTTTCATATTTCTGATCGGCTACTTTTCAATAACTGCGATGATAGGCTTTATCATTGTATCTGCTTTGTGTGTTTACTGTTTTATCGAATTTGCAGCAAAGTTGAGTAGTCAGCGCGCTGAAAATTAGTGATATAACAAACTGTTCAAGAGGGATTCGCAACGCGTGGCATTTTCACTATGCGTTGGTTTTAGTGATTAAGGTGGTATGCGGCTGCTTCGGTATTGCATTGCTCACCCCTTAACAGGGCGTTATTTCCGCAACGGA